>DNFG01000287.1 GCA_003487005.1 Bryobacterales bacterium | reverse complement strand
GGGAGCGCTTCGAGTTCGAGCGCGAGGTCGTTCTCGAACTGTTGCTTGACGTTCTGGCCGATGCGCAGGGGGAACAGCGAGCCCATGTTGGGCGAGCCGTCGAGGTACAGCATCCGGTGGAGAAGTTTCTCGGCGTGAACCATCTCCTCGATGGATTCCTTCTTGGTGATCTTGGCGAGCCGTTCGTAGCCCCAGTTTTCCAGCATCTCGGCGTGCAGGAAGTACTGGTTGATGGCCGTCAGTTCGGCAGTCAGAACTTCCTGTAGGTAGTTGATTACAGTTTCGTTGCCCTTCATGGTAGCCTCTCCTGGGAAATAGCCCAAACTTCTTCCTGATTGTACCAGCAGAGCCCCTAAACTCCTAATTGCAAATGACTTTCTGGACATAGCACCAGCACTGGCGAGTCTGCCGGGCAGGTGGCGGCCACCTGCCGCAAATCAGTCGTAAGTATCCCAATTGCCCCCCCGCCGTGTTAGAGTATCTATGCCTGACTGCCATGACCCAAGCTCCTCTGAAGAGAACACCGCTTTTTGACGCGCACCTGTTGCACAAGGCCCGGATGGTCGACTTCGGCGGTTGGGAAATGCCTGTGCAGTATAGCGGCATCATCCAGGAGCACAACGCCGTCCGGACGGGCGTCGGCCTGTTTGACGTTTCTCACATGGGCGAGATCGTGGTGCGCGGCCCGCAAGCGCTGGATCTGGTCAACTTCATCACGACGAATAACGCCGCGCGGTTACAGACCGGGCAGGCGCAATATTCGGGTCTGCTGTACGAAACCGGCGGCTTCGTGGATGACATTCTGGTGCATAAGGTCACCGACACCGAGTTCTTCCTCTGCGTGAACGCGTCGAACCAGGACAAAGACTACGCGCACATCGTCGAGCACAATCGTTTTGACTGCGAGGTGGAGAACGCGGGTCCACGGTTGGCGCAGATCGCGGTGCAGGGACCCGCGGCGCTGCCGGTGGTCAACCGGGTGACAGTCGCGGACGTCTCTTCGCTGCGGTACTACTGGTTCACCGACACGGAAGCGGCTGGGTATCCCGCACGCGTGGCACGCACGGGTTACACGGGCGAGGACGGCTTCGAGTTGTATGTGACCCCGGAACACGCCGAACCACTTTGGCGGGCGTTGCTGGGCGCCGGCGCCGGCCACGGCATCCAGCCTTGTGGCCTCGGTGCGCGCAACACTTTGCGCCTCGAAGCCGGCATGGCGCTGTACGGGCACGAGATCGACGCCTCGATCACGCCACTCGAAGCAGGACTGAGCTGGATCGTCAAGTTCGATAAGGGCGATTTCGTCGGCCGGGCTGCGCTGGAAAAGCAGCGCGAAACCGGCATTCAGCGCAAATTGACGGGCTTCGAAATGACGGACCGCGGTATCGGCCGCGATGGTTACGAGGTCCGGCTTGACGGACAGTCCGCTGGATGGGTCACTTCGGGCGGACCGTCTCCGACGCTGAACAAGAACATCGGACTCTGTTTTTTGCCGGCAGCGGCGGCCGAACCGGGCCGCGCGATTGAGGTCATGATTCGCGACCGCCCCGTGGCGGCCGTTACCATCCCCACTCCTTTTTACAAGCGATCGAAATGAGCAACTACCCCGATACCTACCGCTACACCAAGGAACACGAATGGGTCTCCGTCGAGGGCGACACCGCGACCATCGGCATCACCCTCCATGCCCAAAAGGAGCTTGGCGACATTGTCTATGTCGACCTCCCCAAGCCCGGCCTGAAACTCGCCCCCGGCGACACCTTCGGCTCAGTGGAGAGCGTCAAGGCTGTTTCCGACATTTACTCGCCGGTTGGCGGCGAGGTACTGGAAGTGAACCCGGCGCTGGCGGACGCCCCCGAATCCCTGAATGCCGACCCGCACGGCGACGCCTGGCTGGTCAAGGTTCGCCTGACAAACCCGGCCGAAGTCGAAGCGCTTTTGTCCGCCGGGGACTACGAGTCCTTCATCGGGGGCTGAGCCGTTCAGTCCGCCGGCGTCCAAGAAGGACAGAGCGGCTCCTCCTGATACAATGGCCGCGGCCATTGCCACCAGGAGCCAATTCATGTCCATTCGTGTTCCGCTTGTCTTCGCCTTCGCCGTTCCGGTGATCCTGTTTGCGCAGGCGCCACCTCCGTTCAACGGCCTCGAAACCGGTCTGCACAACCTGCACCGCCTGTCCAGCGCCGAGACACGATCGATCAGTCCCGAGAATTTCACGGGCGCGAAAGGCCGCGGCGGGATGGCGACCGAGGGTACCGGCAAAAACGCCGCCCGCAACCTCGGCCAGGGCTGGAAGATCAGCCCGAGCGTCCGCATCAAGGGCGGAGAGACGTTCACGCTGGCGGAAATCGACGGTTCGGGGGCGATTCAACACATCTGGATGACGCCAACGGGCCACTGGCGCACGTCCATCCTCCGGATGTATTGGGATGGCGAGGCCGAACCCTCGGTCGAGGTGCCGGTCGGTGACTTCTTCGGGATGGGCTGGGGACAGTATGCCCATCTGAACTCGCTGGCGGTGACGGTGAATCCCGGCAGCGCGTTCAATTCCTACTGGCTGATGCCGTTCCGCAAGAAGGCGCGGATCACCATGGAAAACCTCGATGACAAGGACATGGTGCTCTACTACCAGATCGATTACACGCTGACGGAAGTTCCGGCGGATGCCGCCTATTTTCACGCCCAGTTCCGCCGCGTGAATCCGCTCAAGTTCAAGGATGTGTACACGCTCGTGGACGGCATCCAGGGCGCGGGTCACTATGTCGGAACGTACATGGCCTGGGGGGTGAACAACCGTGGCTGGTGGGGCGAGGGAGAGATCAAGTTCTACATGGATGGTGACAAGGAGTTCCCGACGATCGCAGGCACGGGCACGGAGGACTATTTCTGCGGTTCGTACAATTTCGAGAACCGGGTGACGCGCCAGTATCAGGAGTTCAGCACGGCGTACGCGGGATTGCACCAGGTGATCAAGCCCGACGGCGTCTACGCTTCCCAGCAGCGGTTCGGGATGTACCGCTGGCACATCACCGACCCGGTCCGATTCAAGAAAGATTTGCGGGTGACGATCCAGGCGCTGGGCTGGAAGGCCAACTCGCAGGGCGAGTATCTGCCGCTGCAGGACGACATCGCTTCAGTGGTGTACTGGTACCAGTCCGAGCCCCATGCGAAGTTTCCCAAGCTGCCCAGCCGCGAACTCCTTGAAGTGAATTAGCGCGCGGCGCCGCTCCCGGCGGCGGGGGCAGCCGGGAGCCTTCCCCGCATTTCGTAGAGCCAGACCAGCGCGCGGTCCATCATTTGTTCCCCGGCGCCGACTTCGGCGATAGCTACTTGCGCGTCGGCTCCGTAGCCGCCTTCGACGGCGCCCTCGATGGTCGGGAAATACTGGTGGTATCCATTGCAGTAGCCGAAGAAGAAAAGCGTCTTGAGACGCGCGCGTTCCCGGAGGCGGACCGCGTGATTCGAGAAGAACTCGCCCGAGGCGCCCACGAAGCCGATCTCGCCGTTCAGCAGCGCGACGGTCAGCCAGGGGCGGACGCCATCGGCGTATTCATCTTCGTAGTGCCGGACGAGTTCCGGGAAGAAGGCTTTCTCGTAGATCATCCGGACGAGCGGGTTCCTGAGGTCGGTCCGCGGGGCGAAGCGCATCCGGTCCTCGCGGACGAGCAGTCCGGGCTTGTCGACAGGGACCGGAGTGAGTGAGAGGGCGAGTTTGACGGCCTCGGTGCCAAGCGCTTCGCCGTAAACGGCGAAGTCCCGGCCGGCGCGGTCGGTGCGCAAGTCGCCGGCGGCCCCCTGAATGAAGACCGGCGCCGCGCCCATTGCCTCGGAGACCTTTCGCTTCAGCGCCCCGACGTAGTCGGCGGAGAACTTGAGAGTTCTGGAGGGGATGGATGTCGGATGCGCCGCCCAGTTCACCAGCACGGCCAAAGGCCGCCCCTGCAGGGTGTCCAACCGGAGCACGGTCATTTGGCGGTCACGCGGCTTGGGCTCGATTTTTGAGTGGCGGTTGGCGTTGTAGCCGTCGAGTTCGACCGCTCCGGCGGCCATCCGCACAGGCTGAAGACGCTGGTTCGCTTCAATCACGGCTTCGGCGATGGCGCTTTCCATTTCGCGGTAGTAGCGCAAGGCGGCGTCAAATTTGCCCTTGCCTTTGCCGTCCATGTCCGTGAACTCGAGCACAGGTCCGTGGTGGGTGTGTGAGCCGGAAATGAACGAGTGCTCAATGCCGGTCTCCTTGCGAATCCGCGAGCGGATGCGCAATAGCGAGGGCTCGGCAGGTGCGCGGCCGAGGTCGAGGCCCACAATCGCGAGTTTCTCCCCGCCCGCGTCGATCACGAGGGCATCGGCGTACAGCGGGTCGAGCGTGCCTTGGGAGAGGGCGTCGTGGCGGTCGCCATAGCCCCACATCGGGACGGGTTCACGCGGGGTGATCTCGCGCCGCGCCGCGCCCGCCTGGAAGGTCTGCGCAGCCAGGGAGGCGGCAAAAAGAAGGAAGAACCCGGTTTTCAGCATCGCTTTCGCAGCCAGTGTACCGCCAATGTGCAGGATCCGTCCGGCGCGCTGTCTGGAAGCGCGAAAAAGCCGCCCGTGAGCGGCTTCTGGACTCAATTTGTGGTGTTTTAACCGCCGATAATGACGGTCATCTCGCCCATCACGATCTTGTTCGGTGGGCCGACTGCCTCGAGAACCGTGTCGCCCAACCGGCAGGCTGGCATATTGTTGATCAGCACCGTCGCGCTGCCATCGATCACTACCCCGGGCCCGTGGGGCGGAATCGGCAGCGGCGTCGCGCACATGTGAATGTCGGACATCCCGCCTGCCAGACCGCTGATCATGCTGCCCATGGCGGCGGCGGCGGCGGCCTTGGCCGTTTCCTCGGCTGCCTTCGCGACGGGCGCGCCGGGTGTGCCCGCCGCAGCCGCGGTGGCGGCTTCGGCGACCTTGATCGTCGTGTCGGAAGCAGTCTTGGCGGCCTGCAGTCCGGCGACCGCGGCCAGGGGGATGCCGCGCCAGGCTGGGCGCATCCCGATCATGACGTTCATGCTGCCCGGTCCGGGGCTGAGCACCGGAGGCAGAGGGTGGGCAACGTTATCCCCAACTCGCGCTGCTGGTCCTTGCGGCATATCAATGAAATATATCACTCTTCGAACTTGAGTTCACGGGTGGGCCGCTCGTCGCCGGTCGCCTGGCAGAGCCGCCCGTACAACTCCGGCCGGCGGGAACGACGCCAGCGACGCCCGGTGGCCTGCTGAAGCAGCGAGAGGTCGAGGTCCGCGATCACCAGATCCTCGTCGGCCTCCAGTGACTCCGCCAGGATGCGCCCGTACGGATCCAGGATCATCGCGTTGCCAGTCCGGATCTCGTCATCATCGACACCGATGCCATTCGAGAAGACGAGGAAGATTCCGTTATCGTGCGCGCGCGACGGCAGCCAGCGCATCAGCCAGCCACGCCCCTTGTCGCCGAGGATTTCGCGTTCGATCGCCTCAGGATCGGCGTGGCGGTTGTGCCAGAGCGCGGCGTCGATCACGCCCATCTGATGCGGGTTCGTGCCGCGGCAACCGCCGGTCTGATGCGGGGCCAGCAACACCTGCGCGCCCATCAGCGCGGTGATCCGGACATTCTCGACGAGGTTGCAGTCGTAGCAGATCAGAATGCCCGCCTTCACACCTTCGGGCAGATCGAAAACAGTGTAGCTGTCGCCGCAAGTCAGGCTCGGATGGACGAACGCGTGGAGTTTGCGGTGCGCGGCCCAGCGCCCGTCCGGCATCGCCACCACGTAGGGCTTGTAGAGCTTGCCGTCCGCGCCGAGTTCGATGAAGCCCGCGCCGATCGAGAGGCCATGGCGGCGCGACATTTCAAGGAGCGCCTGCGTCGTGGGGCCGTCCGGGACCGGTTCGGCCAGCGCGGCGAAGTCGTCGTGGGGCAGGTTGCGCAGCCACCAGTAGCCGGTCACCGAACACTCAGGCGCCAGCATCAACCTCGCGCCCTGGCGCGCGGCCCGGGCAGCGAAGGCGTCGATCTTCGCCAGGTTCGCGGCCTTGTCGCCGGGCGTCGATTCCATTTGCAGTGTCGCGACTCGAAAGAGATCCATGTCTCCTTTGTTACCATGTCCACAGCTATGCGTATCGGTGTTGTTGGACTCGGATTCATGGGCCTCACTCACTTGAAGGCCTACAGAAATATTCCCGGCGTGGAAATCGCCGCCGTGGCTTCGGACGACCCGAAAGCCCTCTCCGGCGACCTCTCCGCCATTCAAGGCAACCTCGGCACGGGCGGCGAAAGCTTCGACTTCGGCAGCGCGCGCAAGTTCAGCGAATCAATGGACTGCGTGCGCGCCGAGGGCATCGACTCAGTGGACCTCTGCCTGCCCACCCACCTGCACGCCCCCGTCGCGATCGAAGCCCTCAAGCACGGCAAGCACGTGCTCGTCGAGAAGCCCATGGCCCTCGACTCGACCCAGACGCGCGAGATGATCGACGCGGCCAAAGCGGCCGGCAAGGTGCTCATGTCGGCGCAGGTCCTCCGGTTCTTTCCCGCGTACATGGCACTGATCGACGCCGTGGAGTCCGGCAAACTGGGTCGCGTCCACCATGCCACCTTCCGCCGCCGCTGCGCCGCGCCGGGCTGGTCGGCCTGGCTCACCAACAAGACCCTCTCCGGCGGCGGCGTCTTCGACCTGCTGATCCACGACATCGACATGATGCTGGTCTGCTTCGGCAAGCCGGACGCGGTGATGGCCTGGGGCGAAGAGAACCTCGAGCGCGGCATCGACATGATCACCGCCCAGTTCCTCTATCCGGGGCTGGGCTCCGTCACCGTCACCGGCGGCTGGCACCACCCCAAGGCCTACCCGTTCTCGATGGAGTACACCGTCGTGGGCGACAACGGCGTGATCGACTATTCCTCCGAAGGCCGCCCCGTGAAATGGTATGGCAATGACGGCTCCGCCGAAGAGTGCGTCCTGAGCGAGAAAGACGGCTATCAAGCTGAAATCGAATACTTCGTGGAATGCTGCCGGACCGGACAGGCGCCCGCGCGCTGCACGCCCGAGTCGTCGGCCGCCGCGGTGGAACTGGCCCGCCTGGCCGCCGCCGCCCGTGACAAAAAAGGAGAACCTGTTCCATGCCTGCTGTAAAAGACCTTGAAATCGGCCTGTTTTTCTGGGCCGAACCCGATGCCCGCGCCACTCTCGCCAATGTCCTCAAGACCGGCGTCACCAGCGGCCAACTCGCCATCGACGGCACCGTCAAGCTCGGCGCCGAAACCACCGCCGCCTGGAAAGCCGCCCTCGCCGAGGCCGATTTCCACCTGTTCACCGTCTTCGCCGCGTACGAAGGCGAGAACTACGCCGACATTCCCACCGTCGAACGAACCGTCGGCTTCATCCCCACGGCCACCCGCGCCGCGCGCGAAGTACGCACGCGCGAGGTGATCGAACTCGGCGCGGCGCTCGGCGTGAAGAGCTTCGGCTGTCACGTCGGCTACATCCCCCACGACACCAGCCACCCGGACTACATCGATGTCCGCGACATGGTCCGCCGCATCGCCGACTACGCCGCCACCTTCGGCATGACCTACTGCCTCGAAACCGGTCAGGAACCCGCCGCCCAGTTGCTCGAGTTCTTCAAGGACGTGGACCGCTCGAACGTCAAGATCAACTTCGATCCCGCCAACATGATCCTCTATGGTTCGGGCGAACCGATCGAAGCCTTCAAGCTGCTGCGGCCCCACGTCATCAGCGTCCACGGCAAGGACGGCGACTGGCCCGACGCCAACAAGCCTGGCTCGCTCGGCACCGAGCGCCCGCTCGGCGAAGGTTCGGTCAACATCCCGAAATTCTTCGCCGCGCTCAAGGAAACCGGCTACACCGGCCCGATCTGCATCGAATCCGGCGTCCACGGCGAAGCCCAACGCTGGGAAGCGCTTAAGAAGGACGTCGAACTGCTCAAATCGATCCGCGGCTAAAGCGGCTTCAGCCGTGCCGCGCAGCCACCCGAGGGGGCGAGACGGAGTTGCACTGTCTCGCCCTCTTTCACTTCCGACGCCACCACGCGCACGTCCCGCGCACCCTCCCCGTCACACCAGGTCTTCAACTCGTACCGCACGTACAGATCCAGCATGCCGAGCCGCAGTTCCACCGTCCGTGGCTCTTCATTCGTGATCGCGCCGATGAACCACTCCCGCCCCTTGCGCCGCGCCACCACCGCGTGGGTTCCAATCGCCCCGGCCAGCACGCGTGTCTCGTCCCAGGTAGTCGGGACAATTGCGAAGAACTCAAGCCCCGGCGATTCGATGATCTGGTCCGGCCGGTCGTACCAGAACACGAAATTCCAGGGACTATGGTGCACCACCAGTTGCGCCAACTGGTGGCCCCAGGTGGTCTTCAGGCGTTCGGTCATCCAGCAGATCGTGTAATCCAGTGAACCCGCCACCGCGCGCGTGAACGGCAGCGTGGTGTTGTGCGTTGCCGTGGGCATGTGCTCGTTGCCGCGCACACCCTCCACGGTCATCAGATTGGGGAACGTGCGCGTGAGTCCGCTCGGCCGGTAACTGTCGTGGACATCCACCATCAACTGCTGCGCGGCTGCCTTGCGAATCGCCTCCGTCAACCACTCCGCCCACTCCTGGCCCTTCACGTTCACGAAGCCGAACTTGACGCCCGCCACGCCCCACTTGCGAAACAGCGGGAACAGTTCGTCCATCCGCGCCTCCAACTGGCGGCGGTTCACATACAGGATCACCCCGATCCCCTTCTGCTTCGCGTAGCGGATCACCTCCGGCAGGTCCAGCCCGCCATGGTCCGGGATGCTGGCAATCCGCTTCGGGTCGGGCGAGACCGTCCGCGCGTCGGCCTCGTCGTCGTATTCGTGGCCATACCAGCCCGCGTCGTATTCGATGTACTGCAAGCCGTTGGCCGCCGCGAAATCGACAGCCGCTTTCCCGCCCTTCGTCGACAGCGTCACCTCGCGGATCACCTTGCCGGGCTTGATCCACGCCGTGGCCGTCAGCACCTGCGGCCGGCTCAGGTTCAGAAGCAGGTAGTTCCGCTCGAGCAGATCCCCCGGGCGGCGGCCCAGCACCAGCACCCGCCACGGTGTCTCAAACGGCAGTGTGCCCCGCACTTCGCCGTCGAGTTGAGTGACGACCGCCTCGTTCCGCGCCCCGAGCAGCATTCGCGGGTAGTTCGTCTGCCCCGCTTCGGCAAGCGAAACCCACAGCCCGTTGCCCGGGTCCACGGTCAGCGGCCGCTCGCATTGATCCTTCAGCCGCGCCGCGGGCACCCGGAAATACTCGCCTTCGGTGCCATGCTCCTGCCATGCCATAGCGCCGGGCGGAAAGCGGAACTCGGTCTGCTCGCCCGCCAGTTCAAAACGCCCCTGCCCTTCCAGGCGATACCGGAACGCCACCCCCTCTTCGTAGGCGCGAATCACCACGCTGAGCCGCTCGAAACGCAGCGTGAGCTCACGAAAGTTGTCGGGAATCGACGCGCGTTCGCCATACACCGGACGCCAGACGGCCAGCGACGAGCGTTCCGCGCTGTTGAGAAACCGGCCGGGCTCCCAACCATCCAGCTCCAGCGCCGAGTCCAGCACCATCGGCCGCCGGCCGTAGTTCACCGCATAAGTCAGCTTGCCGTTGTCCCGCTTCACCAACACATGGACCAGTTCCTCGGGCGAATACACGTTGTATTCGACGGCCGCCAGCGGCGCGGTGACCAGCACCAGCAGCAGACTAAGGCTTCTCCACATGCGCGCGCCACTCCTTCCAGAGAGTCTCCAGTTCGTGGACGCGGGCCGGATACTGCCCGGAAACGTTGCGGCCTTCACCGGGATCATTTTCGAGATTGGACAAAAATCGGGCATCTTCACCCTGCAAAGGCGTGTATTGTTTCCCCTGGGCATAGTCGAAATCGGAACCATTGATGACCAGTTTCCAGTCACCCTGCCGGACCGCCCCCTGTCCGCGCCCGTCGGCCCAGAACAGCGCGCGCGTCGGCGACGGAGCCTTCTCGCGGATCATCGGCAGCAGGTTGTGACCATCGATTGTGCGATCAGTGGGCGGCGCGATTCCGCTCGCGGCGCAGAGCGTCGGCAGCAGGTCGAGATGCGATGCCAGACCCGCGTTCACCTCGCCCGCGGGCAGGCTAGCGGGCCACGAAAGCAGCGCCGGCACATGGATCCCGCCGTCGAAATGGCTGAACTTGAATCCACGGAACGGCGCGTTGAAGCCCGTCGTGGGCGACTTCTGGTTCAGTCCCGCGCGTGGCTCACGCGTCGCCCCGTTGTCGGAGAGAAACGCCACGATCGTGTTCTCGCGCAGGTTCCGGCGGCCCAGTTCATGAAGAATCGCCCCGATGGCGTCGTCCATCGACTTGATCATCCCCGCGCGCACTCGGCGCTCGACGTCCAGATGCTGAAAGGGGCGGATGTCGGCCTCCGGCGCGTGCATCGGGTAATGCGGCGCGCCAAAGAGCACCGAGAGGAAAAAGGGCTGCTCCGAAGGCTGGCGGCGGATGAAGTTGACGGCCTCGCGCTCCTGAATATCGGTCAGATATTCGCCATCGGCGAAGTATTCCTCACGATTCCTCCAGAAATCGTGAAAGTTGACGCGGTTGGGCTCACCCCAATAATTGCGATGTGAGAAATAGTCGATGCAGCCGAGGTGAAACCCGGTGAACTCGTCGAACCCGTGCGCGTTGGGCACCGTCTCCGGCGTGTTTCCCAGGTGCCACTTGCCCACCAGGCTCGTCCGGTATCCCGCCGTCTTGAAGAGCGCCGGCAACGCCCGCTCACGCGGGGGCAGCGGCGGACCATTGTCGGGCACGCCGCAGCGGTGCGGGTAGCGGCCCGTCAGCAGCGCCGCGCGGGAAGGCGCGCACATCGCCGCATTGGCATACCAGTTCGAGAAGCGCACGCCCGTGAGCGCGAGCGAATCAATGTGCGGCGTCCGCAAATAGTCCGAACCCGTGCAGCCGAGGTCCTGATACCCCAGGTCATCCGGCATCAGAAGAACAACATTCGGGCGCATCGGCATCGCGTGCATTGTATCCCACGCCAGCCGGGATCCGGGCGCGCCACGAGCCCTCCCGCGTCACCGCCAGTCCTTCCGCTGCTCGGGAAAGACCTGTTCCACCCAGCCATAGAGTGCTACCACGGGGTGCTGTGCCTCAACCAGGCGCCGCCGCAGCGCCTCGGGCACCAGTGGATTGGTGCCCGGAATCGACATCCCTTTGGCGACGCGCGCCTCCACATCCTCGCTCGCAGCCTGGGCCAACGGACGGCTGCGTTGCACCAGATGCTTCACCGCCGCAAACCAGTGCCCGGCGTGGCTGTGTTGCACGCCGGAACCGCTGATGAACTCGACCCAGCGCCCCGCGGCCGCCTCCGCCTGCCCGGCGTCCAGCGCCAGATCCGCCAGTCCGGCGTACACGCCGCGGATTGCCTGGAAAGCCGCGAGTGGCGTCGCGTCCTTCCCACTCGCCTCCGTGGCCGCCAGTGCCAGCAACTCATCGAACTCGCTGCGCCATTGCGCAACTGAGTCGGTCTCAGTTCCACCGGCCCGCCCGGGCCGGGTCTTCACCAGTTGCCAATACCGTTCCTGGAAAGCAGCTGAAGTGGCAGGCCGCTCATCTTCATCCCTTGGCGCCTCCACCACCTTTTCCGCCTCGATCAGCAACGGCAGCGGATCGAGCGTGAATCCGCGCGCCGCCAGCGCCGGCAACACGATTTGATTGAAATCGTGGGAGGGGTCCTCGCGGATGTTCACTTGGATCTTGGGATCGTCGCGCAGTTTCTTGAGGCCGTCCGTGTCCTCGCGAAACTGGCGGAAGTTCTCTTCGAGTTCCACGATATCGGCGCAGCGCGGCGCCTCCAGATGCGCGGCGAGAAATGACCGCAAGGCGAAGGCAAGCGCGTGCGCCGCCGGCTCGCGAGCTTCCATCTGCTCGATCAACGCCCGGACCCGGGTCATCAAGCCCTGGCGCCGGACCGCGATGTGGAATGCTCGGTCGCCGCCCCGAATCGCGCCCAGCCTTTCTGCATATAGTCCCGCAAAGCTGCGCCGTTGATCGACAGTCAGCCGCGAATCCGTCAGCAGTGCGGCGGCAGCGGCGAGTTGCAGCGGGGAATTCAACCGCAGCAGGATCTCCTCCAGAAACTGCTCGTGGCGGGCTTCCTTGCGCTGTTCCTCCGTGAACCCGCGTTCGAACACGACCCGTGCCAGGTCGTAGTACCCCGTCACATCGGGCAGCACAGGCACCCCGCAATCCTCGACCGGAAACTCGAACGGCTCCCATTGGACGAACGCCTCCCGGGCCCGTCCGGGCTCCTTGTCCAGCATCAGCCGGAGAGTGCGAGCACGCGTAGTCAGGCGGTCCACCCGAAATCCCCCCGTCATGTTGAGCGGATCTTCATCGGCAGTCGGCGGTGAACCTGAGGGATGCACCACAATCCCCGGTGCGGGTGCGGCGAGCCGGAACGTGGCGGTCCACAGTTCCTCCATCATCTCGGCCCGCAGCGCCTTGTCGGTCACCCGCCCGCTCTCCAACAGGCCGAGGAAGAGATCCGCCAGCACCTCCGGCGGCGCGGCACGCGCCTTGTCCACAACTTCGGAAACCTCCCGGGACTGCGCGGCCACGGCCGGGAACCCCAGCCCACAGAACGCCACAATCCCGGCCAGACTGGCGAAAACTGTTAAATGCACACGCACAATGTACTTCCCGGCGGCCTGCCACAGAATTATATTCGCTGCGAACTGTCCGCGCGCGCCCCGTCCGGCCCGATACCGGGCTTGATCCACCCCCGCCCGCTACAATCAAGGCAGATCCCCGCTCTCCCGCCATGACCCGTTTCACCTTCGAAGCCCGCAGCCGCGTCCTCAATGGCCCGGGGCGCCTCGCTGAACTCGGCGACGCCGCCCGCGCCCTCCACCCCAAGCGCGCCCTCCTCGTCACCGATCCCCCCCTCGTCGATCTCGGCCACGCCCAGGCCGCTCTCCGCTCCCTCGCCCAGGCCGGCATCGCCGCCGAACTCTACGCCGGCCACCACGCCAACCCCGACTCCTCCCACGCCGAAGCCCTCCGCGCCACCGCCGCCCCCCTCCAACCCGACCTCCTGATCGGCCTCGGCGGAGGTAGCGCCATGGACATGGCCAAAGCCGCCAACCTCCTGCTCACCAACGGCGGCCGGATGCGCGACTACAAAGGCTATGGCCGCGCCCCGAACCCGCTTCTCCCGCTGATTCTCATTCCCTCCACCACCGGAACCGGCAGCGAAGCGCAGTCCTACTGCGTCGTCGCCGACGCCGAAACCCACGCAAAAATGGCCTGTGGCGCCCCCGGACTCGCGGCCCGCACCGTCATTCTCGATCCCGAAATCGCCCTCACCCAGCCCCGGTCCGTCCGCGCCGCCTCCGGCTTCGACGCCCTCGCCCACGCCGTCGAAACCTGGGTCACCACCAAGCGCAACGACTTCAGCTCAATGCTCGCCCGCGAGGCCTGGCGCCTGCTTTCCGGAAACTTCGAACGCGCTCTCGCGCATCCAGAAGAGGTGGACACCATCGCCGACATGCAGTGGGGCGCCTTCCTCGCCGGCTGGGCCATCGAGCACTCCATGCTGGGCGCCGCCCATGCCTGCGCCAACCCGCTCTCCCAGCGCTACGGTACCGTCCACGCCCACGCCCTCGCCGCCGTCCTGCCCCACGTCGTCCGCTTCAACGCCACCCTGCTCGCCGATCGCTACCACGACCTCGACCCCGATCTCGACCGGCGCCTCTTGGACTTCATCACCGCCGCGGGCCTGCCCTCCAGTCTCCGCGACCTCCAAGTCCCGCAGACTGACCTCCCGCTGCTCGCCTCCCTCGCCGCCACGCAGTGGACCGGCCATCACAACCCCCGGCCCTTCGATGCCGAGGCCGCCCTGGAGATCTACCAATGCGCCTTCTGATCTGGACCCTCGCCCTCGCCGTCACCCCCCCTCTCGCCGCTCAGGATTGGCCCCAATTCCGAGGCGACCCCGCCCTGAACGGCACCACCACCGCCCCGGCCCCGGCGAACCCCAAGCTCGTTTGGACCTGGCAGAACCCCGACGCCATCCTCTCCTCCCCCTCCATCGCCGCCGGCGTCATCTACTTCGGCACCGAAGCGGGCGAACTCCATGCCGTCGACCTCAGCACCGGCAAATCCCGCTGGAAGACCAAACTCGGCGAGTCGATCGGCGAATCCTCCCCGGCCGTTGCTTCCGGACGCGTGTTCATCGGCGACCTCGAAGGCGCCCTCCATGCCGTCGATGCCGCCTCCGGCAAGAAGCTTTGGTCCTACACGACCTCCGGCGAGATCAAAGCCTCCCCGGTCGTCTCCGGCGGCAAAGTTCTGATCGGCTCCTACGATGGCGCCCTCCACGCGGTCGATGCCGCCTCCGGCAAACTCGCCTGGGCCTTCAAGACCGAGGGGCAAGTCCATTCCACCGCCGCCATCGTCGACGGCATCGCCTACATCGCCGGCTGCGACGGTTCCCTCCGCGGCATCCGCGTGGCCGACGGCAAGCAGGCCGTCGAGATCCGGATTGGCAGTTATACCGCCGCCTCGCCCGCCATTGGCGGCCAGCGCGCTTTCGTCGCCACCTACGACAACGAAGTCCTCGCCATCGACCTCGCCGCCCGCAAAGTCCTCTGGCGCTACGAACACCCCGTCCGGAAGTTCCCCTTCATCTCCTCCGCTGCTCTGCCCCCCGGCCTCGCCGTGGTCGGCGGGCGCGACAAGATGATCCATGCCCTCGATCGAAACACCGGGAAACCCGTCTGGCAGTTCTCCACCCGCGCCCGCGTCGAGGGTTCCCCGCTCGTCTCCTCCGGCCGGGTCTACATCGGCGGCGGCGACGGCCGGTTCTATGTCCTGGACCTCAAATCAGGCAAGAAACTGTTTGAATTCGAGGCCGGCGCCCCCATCTCTGCATCACCCGCACTCAGCCAGGGCCGGATTGTCGTCGCCACCCAGGATGGCCGCCTGCTCTGCTTTGGCTCCTGACCCACCGCGCTTACTCCTGCTCGGCCTTCAGCAGCGCCCGCACCAAACCCGCTTGCGCCCGAACACCTACTTTGTTGTAGAGCCGCTTCAGGTACGTTCGGACGGTGTGAATCGAAATTTCCAGTTTCTCCGACGCCGCAGTGGGCGTCAGCCCGTCCATGAGCAGTTCCGCCAACCGGACCTCCGCAGCGGTCATTCGGTACCGGTCCACCAGGATCCGTCGCCTGCGCTCCGCCACTGCCCACTTCGCGCGCACAGTCAACAGCACCTGCGGCGCCTCCATCAGCCCGTCAGTTAACAGATCGACGGAAATCTCTACAGGCAACTCGGGACTCCCGGACGCCTCTCCATCGACCAGTCGCCGCAATGCCAGCATATCGGCCTGTTTCGGCTCTGGAAAGAGGCTCGGCAACCCCAAGATGATGTCTCTTCCCTCTTCGTTTGCCCCTCGAATGACCCCGTTATCGTCGATAAGAATGAATCCAGGCTTCATACACCCATTTAAGCGGGGGCTACCCTAAGAGTGAGACAGAAATCAGGCGAAAACCACAGGGGCAAATCGCGAAGTGGCCGGTAACAATTAATGTTACCGGCCACTTCTGCGGCTGGAAATACACTCAAATGGATGAAGTTTGTATTATCTTCGCATTGAGAGGAACTGACCGATCTTCTCCGCAGCTGCTTCCAGATTCTCCATCGAGTTGGCGTAGCTGAGCCGCAGATACCCCTCTCCGAACGCTCCGAAGGCGGTTCCCGACAGGCACGCCACCCCCGCCTCCGCCAGCAGGGCGTCGGCCAGCGGCTTCGACTTCCACCCAGTCGCCTCGATGTTCGGAAAGGCATAAAACGCCCCCTCCGGCATCGCACACCGGAAACCGGGAATCGCGTTGAGTCTCTCCACGAAAACATCACGCCGCCGCCGGAACTCGGCGATCATCGCCTCCGCGGGCCCTTGGTCTCCGTCCAGCGCCGCCAGTGCCGCCCGTTGCGTAAAACTGGCCGTGCAGGAGTTTGAGTTCACCATCAGCTTGCAGACCGGGTCCACCAGCCACTGCGGGAAATGCCCGTAGCCGATCCGCCAGCCCGTCATCGCGTAAGTCTTTGAAAAACCGTCCAGAATGACCGTCTTGTCCGCCATCCCCGGCATGGTCGCGATCGACACCGCCGGCCGCGAATAGCTCATTCGCGAGTAGATTTCGTCCGACAGCACGATCACGTCGCGATCCGCCAGCAACCGGGCAATCTCTTCGATATCCTCCGGCGGCATCACACCGCCCGTCGGGTTCGCGGGCGAATTCAGGATCACCAGGCGCGTTTTATCGCTCAACTTCGCGCGAAAAACATCCAGATCGAAGCTGAATCCGCGTTCTTCGGGCAGCGGCACCGGCACCGGCGTCGCCCCGCAATAGCGGATCATCGACTCGTAGATCGGAAACGACGGGTTCGGGTACAACACCTCGTCGCCAGGCTCCAGCAAGGCAAGCAAAGTATAGAAAATGATAGGCTTGCCGCCCGGTACAACACAAACGCGCCCGGGCTCGGCCGCCATCCCGCGCGTCCGGCTCAGATAAGCCGCGATGGACTCGCGCAACTCCGGCAGACCCTGCGACGGGCCATAGTGGGTCCAGCCCGAGCCGAGAGCGGCCTGCCCAGCCTCGACAATGTGGCGGGGGGTGTCGAAATCGGGCTCACCGATCTCTAAGTGAATGATTTCACGGCCCTGCGCCTCCAGGGCGCGGGCGCGGACCAAAACCTCAAACGCGGTCTCAGTCCCGAGGCGGGTCATGCTCGTGGCTAACTTCAAGGTTTGCCTTTCTGAAGTAATGAATCGAGTTGTGAACCTCGTCCAGCGCAACGCGGTCGCCAATCCGGACCGGATCGCCGTGGATCCGGGCGGTGAGGCGAATGCCGGAATCGAGGTGGATGATGGCCAATTGGTATGGAGCCTCGCCGGCGAAGGCTTCCGGGGGTGAATAAATCGTCGTTTCGGTATAGACGGTGCCGGTCATAACTTGTTCATTCCGCGCCCAATATCGTCACCACGGCCGTCGCCCCCGAACCGCCGAGATTCTGCGCCAACCCCAGTTTCGCCCCCGCAATCTGACGCTCGCCCGCCGCGCCATGCAGTTGCTCAGCCAGATCGCAGATCTGCGCCACTCCCGTCGCACCCACCGGGTGACCCTTCGATTTCAATCCGCCCGAAACATTCACCGGGCGCTCACCCCCCAGCGAGGTTGCGCCGGACTCCGCGTAGCGCCCACCCTCGCCCTTCGCCACGAACCCCAGATCTTCCGTGGCGATGATCTCGGCAATCGTAAAACAGTCGTGCAACTCGGCGAACTGGATGTCCACCGCCGTCACACCAGCCATCTCATACGCCTTCTCGCCCGCCCGCCGCACCGCGTCGAACGAGGTAATCGTTTCTTTCCGGTCCAGCGCAACCGGACCGGAAGTCTGCGCGATCCCCAACACACGCAAGGGTTTAGCCCGGAAGTCCCGCGCCCGGTCCAGCGCCGCCAGCGCCACGCAGGCCGCCCCGTCGCTCACGAGCGAACAGTCAAAGACAGTCAGCGGATCGCAGATCACCTTGCCCGCGAGCGCCTTTTCGAGCGTGATCTCCTTGCGCATGTGCGCCATCGGATTCATCGCCCCGTGGTGGTGATTCTTGACCGCCACCTGTGCCAGTTGCTCGTGCGTGGTGCCAAATTCGTGCATGTGCCGCTTCGCAATCATGGCAAACAGAGCAGGAAAGGTCGCTCCAGCGGCCATTTCGCCCGCCATGTCGCCCGCTCCGGCGAGGATTTCGGCCACCCTCGGCGTTGTCTGCGAGGTCATCTTCTCGACCCCGGCGACCAGCACCACGTCGTACACCCCTGCCGCCACTGCCGCCCACGCCTGGAACAGGGCAGCACCCGACGAAGCGCACGCCGCCTCGATCCGCGTGCAGGGTATCTCCCGGATTCCGGCCTCGGCCGCGATGTATGGCGCCAGATGGTTCTGCCCCACAAAGGAGGGGCCGGCGAAATTTCCGAGATAGAACGCCTCCACCCCGGAAGCGGTTAAGCCGCTGTCTTCCAAACACTTAGCGACCGACTCCACTGCCAGGGAGCGGATATCGCGGTCAGGAAATGCCCCGAACGGCGTTTTTCCGGTTCCCACCACGGCCACAGGTCGCATACAATCACAGCATACCGCCGTGACGGGGGCCGCGCGGGTTTATTCCCCTTGCGGTCTGATGATTTGCTCCGCGTTTGCCGATTGATTTGCACGCGGAGACAGGCGTTCGCGTCATTCCCTGATAGCAGGATGACGCACACCTGGACGACAACCCGGCCGAACTTCGAGGCGATGAGCGATTCTCCCCACCTCGACCTGCAATGGCAGGACAGCACGGACGAACAGGCCCGCCGCAATTCCTTCGTTCAGGCCCACCTGAAGCGCGTTTTCCTGATCATTTACCGCATCGTTGGTGATGTTTCCGACGCCCAGGATCTGACCCAGGAAGCCTTCATCAAGGCCCTCCAGCGCCAGGATCAACTGAAAGATCTCGACAAGGCCGCACACTGGCTCTCCCGCATCGCTACCAATACCGCCCTCGATTTTCTGCGCCGCCGCGGCCGTTACGCCGCGACGGCCCTCGATTCCATCGCCGAGCCGATCTCTGACTCGGAGTTTGACGACCCCGAAGAGCGCCTGCTCCGCCGTGAGCAGCATGAGCGCCTCAATGCCCTGCTGGCCTGTCTGACCCCCCGCGAGCGGATCGCCCTCGTTCTGCGCGATGTCGAGGGACTCCCGGCCGAAGAGGTCGCCGAGCGGATGAATTGCGGCAAGGCGACGGTCCGGTCCCACATCGCCAACGCCCGCACCAAGTTCAAGAAACTGCTGGGGAGGACGGCGTTATGAAGCACCTTTCTCCCGACCACATCGCATTGCATGCCGGGGGTGACCTCCCGCTGCTTGAATCGCTGCGGGCACGCTTCCACCTCCGGCGTTGCGCCCGGTGCCGCGAAGATCTCGCCGCTCTTGCATCGGTCCGCGTGGACTTGGCCCGAAAGGCCGCCACCCTGCCGGCAGACCTGGATTGGGACCGCCTTGAGTCCGAAATGCGCGCCAACATTCATCTCGGCCTGACCGTGAGTGCCATCGCCGAGAGCGCCTTCGGCCCGGCGGTGGACCCCGAAGCAGAAGCGGCGCCAGCCCCCGAGGTGAAACCGGCCCGCCCGGCCGTCAGCCGCATGAACTGGTCTCTGAGTTCCCCGTGGCTCCCCGGCGCGGCCGTTTTGGGTTCTCTGACTCTGGTCGTCCTGCTGGTCTGGCTGCTCAGTTACCCGCCGCTCTCCCGGGCTCCGGGGCAGATTGCCGACGCCCCCCCGCTTGCGCCGGTCATGACCGCTCTCGAATCCGGCCTGGAAGTCCGGCACACCGGCGGCGCTCTCACCCTCCTGCCCCCTGCCGCCGAGCACGCCACGCTCGCCGTCGACCTCGGCGGCAGTGCGCGCGCCGAGTATGTCGATGTCGAAACCGGCCAGGTGACGATCCACCGGGTGTTCCATGCCGATGACGAGTAGATGGCTGACGATTCTCGCGCTTGCCGCACCGCTCGCGGCCCAGCAGGCGGCGCTTGATCCCGAGCGCGCCTTCAAGGTTTCGCTGCCTCCCGGCGCACCGGTCGCTCTCACCTCCGCCAACTGGGATCAATCCCAGGCCACCGCCCGCGGCGGCGCCCTGGTCGTGGACCTCCACTCGACCCTCCATCTCCGCAATGAAAGCCCGCGCCGGATTCGCGCCATCTCCCTCCAGGTGTTGGCTCAGGAAGTGACCCCCGGCGGCAAGGGTTCAGTCACCGTCCCCAGCCTCGATGCCGCACCCGGCGAGACTTTTTCGGTGCGCATCGATCTCCGCCTGATGCGCCCGCTTTCCCGCGGCGGGGGCGCTCTGGTGGAAGTCTCGCTCGACGGCCTGTTGTTTGACGATCTGACCTTTTATGGCCCCGACCGCCTCAAATCCCGCCGTTCGCTGCTGGCCTGGGAACTCGAAGCCCGCCGGGACCGCCGCCTGCTGCTGACCGCACTGAACGAAGGCGGCCCGAAACGCCTGCAGGAGGAGATGGTGCTCGCCTCCACCAGGCTCACCGAACAGTCCGGCGTGGAAATGCGCGTCGCCCGCGCCGCCGCCCCGACCGAGGCGCGGGAACTCGCCTTCGCTTTCCTTGCGCTGCCCGGCGCGCCGGTCCAACTGATGCGCGGATCGGCCTGGGTGGCGCCCGGAGAAGCGCGCATGCCGCGCATCGAAGTCACCAACCGATCGGCGCGAACAGTCCGGTCGCTCGAGATTGGCTGGATTGTCCAGGACACCAACGGACGGCAGTTCGTCGCCGGCGCTCTCCCTGCCGAGATCGAGATTCCCCCCGGCCAGGAAGCCCTCATCAGCCGCGACCGGGTCCTCCGGTTCGCCCGTCCGGGCCGCGCCGGCCTCGAGATCGCCGCCGTCTCCGCCTTCCTGGCCACCGTCGAGTTCGACAATGGCGAGGTGTGGGTCCCCACTCGTTCCGCTCCCGCGCTCTCGGGCGAAATGCGGCGTCTGGTGGAGTTGTACCGCCGCCACGGCGTCGAAATGGTCGTCACCCAGTTGCAGCGCTTCGAGTAGAAGTGCAGACTGGAATCGTGCCCACCGCTCTCGATCCCCAATCCTTTCTCGGGCGCGCGCCCGAATCCCTCGAAATCGGCGAACTGCACGCCCTCCACGGTCAGTGGGCAGCCGTCGAATTGTATTCCCCGGCCACCACTCCGCTGCGCCGGATCAAGGCCATCGCCTCCACCCCCTCCGCGTGCCTCGATCAACTGGCCGCCCTCGGACTCGACCCGCGCCAGCATGAAGTGCTGATGCTCCGCAAGCCCTACTGACCCGATGGAGTGCCGGCCCCACTGCGCCGCCTGCTGCATCGCCCCATCCATCTCCTCCCCCCTGCCCGGCATGCCCGGAGGTAAGCCCGCCGGCGTGCCGTGCGTCCACCTCGACCACCATCTCCGTTGCGAGTTATTCGGCGACCCGCGCCGGCCGGCGGTCTGCGGATCCCTGCAGCCTTCTCCGGGCATGTGCGGCGATTCGGCAGCCGAAGCCCTCGTCCTGCTGACCCGCCTCGAAGACCTCACCACTCCCTAGAGTTTGCAGTTTCGGGACAATAACGCGTGTTAAGATGCGCTACGAAGGCCAAAACTGTATGCGTATCCCCGCTTTTTCACTCCTTTGCGCCGCCCTGCTGACCCTGCCGGCGGCCGAAGCCCAGACGAGACTCCTCCGCTTCCCCGACCTCCACGGCGATACCGTCGTGTTTACCTATGGAGGCGACCTGTGGACCGCCCCCGCCAAAGGCGGCGGCGCCACCCGTCTGACCGCCCACCCGGGCCAGGAGTTGTTTCCCCGGTTTTCGCCCGACGGCAAGTGGATCGCTTTCACCGGCCAGTACGACGGCGACGAGCAGGTCTACGTGATTCCCTCCACCGGCGGCGCCCCGAAACAGTTGACCTTCTACCCCGCCCGCGGTCCGCTCCCCGCTCGCTGGGGCTATGACAACCAGGTCTATGACTGGACGCCGGACGGGACGGCCGTGCTGTTCCGGTCGTTGCGAGACGGAGTCTCGACCGGTGATTCGCGCCTCTACACCGTCCCGGTCGCGGGCGGTTTGCCCAAGGCCCTGCCCATGCCCACCGCAGGCGCCGGCGATTACTCTCCGGACGGCAAAAAGCTCTTCTATTCCCCGCTTTTCCGCGATTTCCGCACCTGGAAGCGCTATCAGGGCGGCTGGGCGCAGGATCTCTTCATCTTCGACCTGGCTTCGAACGCGCTGACCCCCATCGACAACTCCAAACGAACCGAGCGCGATCCCATGTGGATCGGCGACAAACTCTATTTCGCCAGCGACCGGTCGGACACGCTCAATCTGTACGAATTCGACCCGGCATCGAAACGCACCCGCGCACTCACCAAGTCCACGCAATGGGACGTCCGCTGGCCCGCCAAGGGCGACCGCGGGCGGATCGTCTACGAGATGAACGGCGAACTGCAAATCCTGGACGTTCGCTCCGGCCGCAGCGAGGGCATTCGCATTTCGGTGCCGACCGACGGTCTGGCCACCCGGCCGTCCCTGGTGAACGTCGGCGGCCAGATTTCGAACTTCGACCTGTCACCCAAGGGTGAACGGGCCCTGTTCGTAGCGCGTGGCGAGATTTTCACGGCCCCCATCGAGAAAGGGGTGCCGCGGAATCTGACGCGCACGTCGGGTGCACACGAAAAGTTCCCCGACTGGTCGCCGGACGGCCGGCACATCGCTTACATTTCCGACATTTCGGGTGAAGAAGAACTCTACATCGTGCCCCAGGACGGCTCCGGCCCGGCCGTGCAATTGACCACGGACGGCAAGGAGATGCGCTACCGGCCGCTCTGGTCGCCCGACTCGAAAAAGATCGCCTTTTCGGACAAGGAAGGCCGTCTCTTCGTGGTGACGGTTGCCGACAAGTCGAAAAAACTCGTGGCCGACGAGAAGCGCGGACAGTTGCAGGACTTCACCTGGGCGCCGGATTCCCGCCACCTGGCGTTCTCACTCTCCGGCGAATCGCCCATCCGGGCCATCCACATCTGGAGCGAGGCCGACGGGCAGGTCCGGCGCGTCACCGATCCAATGTTTCCCGCCAACAATCCTGCCTGGGACCCGGAGGGCAAGTACCTCTATTACCTCTCCGATCGCGAATTTCACCCGCTGATCGGAAACAACGAGTTCAATTTTGCCCTCACGCAGTCGACACAGATCTATGCGCTTGCCCTGAAGAAGGACGCCAAACATCCCTTCCCGCCTGAGTCCGATGAAGTCACGATCACGGAAGAGAAGAAGCCCGAAGAGAAGAAGCCCGAGCCAAAGAAGGAGACTGTCGTCGAGATCGACTACGAGGGCATCGCCTTGCGGGCATCGCGTGTACCGGTCGCGGCGGGTAATTATGGCGGTCTCGTGGCCAACAAAGGGCACCTGTTGTATTCCCGGGGCGGCGACTTCTTCTACGGACGCCAGGCCGGCGGGCGGCCGGCTCTGGTGATTTTCTCGTTGAAGGATCGCAAGGAAACGGTGCTCCAGGACGGCCACCAGGGCTACGCCATCTCCCACGACGGCTCGAAACTGCTCGTCCGCGCGCAAGGCCAGTTCCAGTTACTCAACGCCGCGCCGAACGGCGCGCAGGGGAAGAAGACCGTGTCCACGGCCAACCTGCAGATGGAGCGCGTGCCCATGCAGGAATGGCAGCAGATCTTTAACGAAGTGTGGCGGCGCTACCGGGACTTCTTCTACGTGAAGAACATGCACGGCTACGATTGGGAGGCGCTCCGGCGCCAGTACGCACCCTGGCTGGAATACCTCGGCCACCGGACCGATCTGAACTACGTCATCGGCGAGATGATCTCGGAGTTGAACGCGGGTCACGCTTACATCGACGGCGGCGATTTCGCGGCGCCGCCGCGCCCGCAGGTCGCCCTGCCCGGCGCGCGTTTCGAACTCGATGAAGCCGCCGGCCGCTACCGGATTGCGAAGATCTTCAGCGGTCACAATGAAGAGGCGCTCTACCGCTCCCCGCTGACCGAAGTGGGCGTCAACGTGGCGCCGGGCGACTATGTCCTCGCCATCGACGGCGAAGACCTGACGGCCGCCATCAACCCCTACCGCCTCCTGCGCGGGAAGGCCAACCGGGCCGTCACCCTGACCGTGAACAGCACGGCCAACGCCGCGGGCGCCCGGCAGGTGACTTTCCAGCCGGTTTCCTCCGAAACCGACCTGATCTACCTCCAGAACATCACCCGCAACCGGGAAATGGTCGACAGGTTGTCCAATGGACGTCTGGGCTATATCCACATTCCCGACATGGGCGGGAATGGCATTCGCGAATTCAATAAGTGGTTCTACAACCAAACCCGCAAGGAAGGCATGGTGGTGGACGTCCGCGGCAACGGCGGCGGCAATGTCTCGCGGATGCTCATTGAACGCTTCCGCCGGCAGTTACTCGCCACCGGCTTCAGCCGGACCAGCGACGACCTGACCACCTACCCGGATGCCCTGATCCACGGCCACCTTGTCTGCCTGCTCAGCGAAACCTCCGCCTCCGACGGCGACATCTTCCCGGCCATGTTCCGCGAAGCCGGACTCGGCCCGCTCATCGGCAAGCGGAGTTGGGGCGGCGTTGTTGGCATCACCAACCGCGGCACCCTCATCGATGGCGGCACCGTCAACGTCCCTGAATTTGGCTTCGCTTCGGCAGACGGCCGCTGGGTCATCGAAGGCGAGGGTGTCGCCCCCGATATCGAGGTCGAAAATGACCCCAAATCCGTGATCGAGGGCCGTGATCCCCAGTTGGAGCGCGGCGTCCAGGAAGCGCTGAAGCGGATTCAGGCGAATCCGAAGAAATTGCCCGCGCGTCCGGCCGATCCGGACAAGTCTAAATAGACCGCTACAATGGGGGGAGCCCCTGATGAGCCTGACCCGGCGATTTCGCTCCCTCTTCCCTGCTTTCGTGCGTGAACGGGGCGAGTTCTATTTTCGCGACCGGCGCGTCACAATTACATCCCAATACCCGGACTCCGCTGTCGCCACTGTCCGCGGCAGTGAGATTTATGAAGTCGACGTCAGTTGGGGCGAACTGGAACTCTCCTGCGAGTGCGACTGTCCGGCGTGGGCCGACTACGGAGTTTGCAAGCACATCTGGGCGGTCCTGCTCGCTCTTGACAGCCGGCCGGCAGGTAAGCCCGCGCCGGCCCGGGCGCCCTGGCGGACGCTCCTCGGCGGCTGGTCTACCCGCATCCCCGCGCCCCTCAACCTCGAATGGCCCGAGAGCCGCGAAACCGTCTATGTCGCCTCCGCTCATTCCGGCCGGCAGGGCGGCGTCCAGCTGTCCCTCCACTACCGGGACCGGAAGAAGAATGGCGATTGGACCGTCCTGAAGGACTGGCGGCCCAAACTCGGCCACCTCAGCCAGTTGCCCGACCCGGTCGACCGTGAAACCCTCACACTCCTGCGTGGCGGCCATGGCGGCTACAGCGGCTTCTACATTGGCGACGAGGACAACCTCGAACACATCTATGCCCTCGCCGACCCCCTCGCCCGCCTCCTCCTGCCCAAACTGGCTCAGTCCGGCAAACTCTGGATCCGGCACGACCGTTCCCTCGAAGTGTCGCCCCTTCATTGGGACGACGGCGCCCCCTACAAACCCGAACTCACTGTCCAGCCTGCAACCGGCGGATGGCGCGTCGCGGCCACGCTGCGCCGCGGCAGCGATGTCCTGCCTCTTGCCAGCGTGGAACTCCTCCTCGAGTGCGGCTTCCTCATCTCCCTCGGACGACTGGCCCGGCTCGAAACCCGGAATGCTCTCCCCCTCTTGCAGTCCCTGCGACGGCATCCGGATATCGAAGTCCCCGTCGAGGAGTCCGGCGAACTGCTCGCCCAGCTTGCCGAAACCGTGCCGGACCTGCTCGGCGACATGCCCGAGGAACTCCAGTTCCGCCGCGAAGCCCCACCCTGCCGCCCTCTGCTCCGCGTCACCAGCCAGCCCGGACAGGGCCTCGGCGCCGATGTCCTGTTCGACTATGCCGGCCGCCGGGTGCCCTATGACGACGCGGGCAAGGGGATTCTGGTCCCCGACGAGCGCCTGCTGCTGGTCCGCGACGATGCTCAGGAGCGGGCTTGCCTTTCGGTCCTCCCCGGACTCGGCTTCCGCCGCGAACATTACGCCTACGGCGAACGCGCCCGCCTCTGGCTGATCGCCGCGGGCCGCTTCCCCGCCGCCGCACGCGCCCTCGTCCAGCAAGGCTGGATCGTCGAGGCCGAGGGACGCGCCTTCCGCCCCGCCGGCGCCGTCAAAGTCCACGTGTCGAGCGGCATCGACTGGTTCGCCCTCGATGGCACCGTCGACTACGGCGACACCAGCGCCGCCCTCACCGACATCCTGAAAGCCCTCCGCCAGAAGGAGCAGTTCGTCCGCCTCGGCGACGGCTCCATGGGCCTGCTCCCCGAGGAGTGGCTCGCCAGGTTCGCTCCGCTCGTCCAGATCGGCTCCCCCGAGGACGATCAACTCCGCTTCCGCAAGTCCCAGGCCGGCCTCCTCGATGCCCTCCTCGCCGCCCTCCCCGAAGCCACGTGGGACGAAGCCTTCGCCGAAGCACGCCGCAAACTGCTCCGTTTCCAGGGCATCGAACCCGCCCCCCAGCCCGCGGGCTTCGTGGGCGAACTGCGCCCGTATCAATTGGAAGGCCTCGGCTGGCTCGAATTCCTCCGCAACTTCGGCTTCGGCGGCTGTCTCGCCGATGACATGGGCCTCGGCAAGACCGCCCAGGTCCTCGCCTACCTCGAGAAGCGCCGCGACGAAGGCGCCGGCGTCTCCCTCGTCGTCGTCCCCCGCTCCCTCGTCTTCAACTGGCAGCAGGAGGCCGCCCGCTTCACCCCCAACCTCCGCGTTCTCGATTACTCCGGCGCCCAGCGCCGCAGCCTCGATCTCGATTCCTGCGACCTCGTCCTCGCCACCTACGGCACCCTCCGCCGCGATGTCGTCGACTTCCGCGAACGCGTCTTCGACACCATCGTCCTCGACGAAGCCCAGGCCATCAAAAACCACAACACCGAAGCCGCCAAAGCCGCCCGCCTCCTCCGCGGCGAACACCGCCTCGCCCTCTCCGGCACCCCCATCGAAAACCACCTCGGCGAACTCTGGAGCCTCTTCGAATACCTCAACCCCGGCCTCCTCGGCTCCGCCCGCGCCTTCCAGGGCCTCGCCGGCAAGACCGCCGTCGAAGACCCCACCGCCCGCAACCTCCTCGCTCACGCCCTCCGCCCCTTCATCCTCCGCCGCACCAAGGAGCAGGTCGCCAAAGACCTCCCCGCCAAAACCGAACAGACCATCTTCTGCGAACTCGAAGGCCCCCAGAAAAAGCTCTACCAGGACCTCCTCGACCACTACCGCGCCTCCCTGCTCGCCAAAGTCGACAAAAATGGCCTCGCCAAGTCCAAAATGCACGTTCTCGAGGCCCTCCTCCGCCTCCGCCAGGCCGCGTGCCATCCCGCCCTCGTCGACTCGAAGCAGAACGGCCACACCGGCGCCAAACTCGAACTCCTCCTCGACCAGATCGCCGAAGTTGTGGACGAAGGCCACAAAGTCCTCGTCTTTTCCCAGTTCACCTCCCTCCTCGCCCTTCTTAAGCCCCATCTGGACAAGAGCGGCATCGTCTACGAATACCTCGACGGCCAGACCCGCGACCGCCAGGCCCGCGTCGAACGCTTCCAGAACGACCCCGCCTGCCCCCTCTTCCTTATCTCCCTCAAAGCCGGCGGCCTCGGCCTCAACCTCACCGCCGCCGAGTATGTCTACCTCCTCGACCCCTGGTGGAACCCCGCCGTCGAGGCCCAGGCCATCGACCGCACCCATCGCATCGGTCAGACCAACCAGGTCTTCGCCTACCGCATCGTCGCCCGCAATACCGTCGAAGAGAAAATCCTCGAACTCCAGAACCGGAAACGCGACCTCGCCGCCGCCATCATCACCGAAGACAACGCCGTCCTCCGCAAACTCACCCGCGAAGACCTCGAGATGCTGCTCTCCTAGCTTTTTTCATCTCCACCCAAAATGGTCCGGCATCCAGCCGCCCGCTGATATAATCAAAGAATCGTCATGACCAATCACGGAAACGGGGCGAAGAAGGCCATCCTTCTGCGTCCGCGAGGATTCTGCGCGGGCGTTGTGCGCGCTATCGATGTCGTCCGGATCGCCCTCGAACTTTACGGCGCCCCCATCTACGTCCGCAAGGAGATCGTCCACAACCGCCACGTGGTCGATGACCTCCGCTCCCTCGGCGCCATCTTCGTCAACGAACTCAACGAAGTCCCCGACGGCGCCCGCGCCATCTTTTCCGCTCATGGCGTCTCCCCCGCTGTCCGCGAAGAGGCCAAACGCCGCAATCTTCAAGTTGTCGACGCCACCTGCCCCCTCGTCACCAAGGTCCACTTCGAGGCCGTCCGCTTCGCCCGCCAGGGCTTCACCATCCTCCTCATCGGCCACCGCGACCACGAGGAGATGGAGGGCACCTTCGGCGAAGCCCCGGACCACACCATCATCGTCGAGACCGAGGCCGACGCCGAAACCGTCCAGAACAATAAGCCGAACGCACAACATCGTATTGGCAATAGTGGGGCTGACAGTTGTAAACTCAACATTTGTAATTCTATTGGACATTTTTCCAAGTGTTGAGCTGACGTTTTTCAAATA
>DNFG01000519.1:3531-3939 GCA_003487005.1 Bryobacterales bacterium | reverse complement strand
CGCCCCGCTCGCCTGCGCGTACGTCGCCAGGTCCGGCGTCACCCCGTAACCCCCCTGCCCCCCCGCCAGCCCCAGCCGGAACCCCGTTATCACCTCGTCGAAAATCAGCAGCGCCCCCTCGGCCCGCGTCACCTCCCGCAACATCTCCAGAAAGCCCGGTGCCGCCTCCACACACCCGTTATTCGCCAGTAATGGCTCGCAAATTACTGCCGAAAGCGCCCCCGGATACTCCGCGAATACCCGCCGCACGCTCTCCTCGTTATTCCACTCCGCCACCACCGCCACCGGGTCCGGCCGCTGTCCCAGCGCCGTCCCCACCGGCGTCATCCCCGCCGCCTCCAGGTCCTCCCGCGACGACTTGTAGCTCACCAGCACCGAATCGTCCCAGCCGTGGTAATGCCCCTCGAA
>DNFG01000519.1:0-3220 GCA_003487005.1 Bryobacterales bacterium | reverse complement strand
GCCGTGGTAATGCCCCTCGAACTTCAGATATTTGACCCGCCCCGTCACCGCCCGCGCCAACCGCAGCGCCACTTGCACGATCTCCGTCCCGCTGTTCGCGAAACACACCTGGTCCGCGCACGGCACCACCGAGGTGAACATCTCCGCCACCTCGTACTCCAGATCATGCTGCGCCCCGAACGTCAGATCCCGCTCGAGTTGCGCCCGGATCGCCGCCGTCACCCCCGGCGGCCGGTGCCCCAACATCAGAGGCCCCCACGCCAACCCGTAATCAAAATACCCCCGCCCGTCCACGTCCCAAACCCGCGCCCCCTCGCCGTGCGTGTAAAACATCGGATACGGTCGCGCCGCCCGCCGAACCCCCGTCGCCACCCCACCCGGCATCACCCGCTTCGACCTCTCCAGCCGCGCCAGCGACCCCGCCGTCCTCCCCCGGACCCGTCCCTCCCGCTCCTCTGCGTGAAAATCGCCCATCAAATCAACTCCTGCAACAACTCCGGCCGCGGATTCGCAATCACCACCTTGTTCACCAGCAACCCCTTCCGCCCGATCATCTGCGCCCCCGCGTCCACCGCCGCCCGCACCGCCGACACCGATCCCGTCACCACCGCGAACGCCTTCCCCCCCAGCGCCATCGCCAGCCTTACTTCCAGCAGCCGCACGTTCGCCGACTTCACCATCGCGTCCGCCCCCTCGATCAGGCTCGCCACCGAAAAACTCTCCACCACCCCCAATGCCTCCAGCGTCTCCCCCTTCGTCGTCCCCGCGATCGCCGGAAACAGGCTCTCATCGACATTCGGGATTACGAACGAATCGATCACCGAAAACTCGTTCTCTGCCTTCCCCGCCGATACCGCCGACTCCACCGCCGCCACGTCCCCGCGGATCAGCACCATGTACTTTCCGCTGCAGATCGAACGCGCCAGCACCAATTCCACGTTCGCCGCCTTCAACATCGCGTCGCAGACCTGAAAGCCCGCCGCGATCGAGCTTAATTCCAGCAAACCAATCGAATTATTCATCGCGTAATCTCTATCGCCTCCGCCGAAACCGCCGTCACCGTCCCCGCGATCGATGCATGCACATTCGCACCCAGCGCCCCTTCCGCCATCCGCGCCACCGCCTGCCCTTCCGAAACCCGCTCGCCTTCGCGCACCGCCGGCAGCGCCGCCTGCCCCGCGTGCTGTTTCGTCAGAATCCGTACCTTCGCCGGCTCCGGTTGTTTCGCCGTGAATGGCGTCGGCTGCTCGTAACGCTCCACCTTCAACCGCTCCCGCAACATCGACTGCGGCACCCGCCGGTACTCCTTCATCGGGTGCGCCTTCACCGCCTTCGTCTGCACAAACTTGATCCCCGCCGACCGCAAACTCGTCTTCGCGTCATCACACGCCTCCTTCGGATACAGATCCTCCGGACACGCGTACAGCGTGCACAGCCCGCACGCGCAGCACAATTCCCCTGACTGATTCCAGTTATCCGCCCCCGTCAGCGTGAACCCCAGTGACCGCATCACCTTGTGCGGCTGCACGTCATAACCCAGCAGATACCGCGGACAAAACTCCGTGCAATAACTGCACTGGTCGCACGCCGATTTCCCGATCCGCGCCATCGACTCCGGCGGCCGCAACCGCCGCTGCACCAGCGTGTGCTCCAGCGGCAACACGATCAGCCCGCACGTCGTCTTCGTCACCGGCTGCGCCAGATCCAGCGTCAGCTTGCCCATCATCAAGCCCGAAACGAAGTACCCCGCCTCGTCCACCGTGATCCCGCCCGCGTGCTCGATCAATTCCGAAAACGGCGTCCCCACCGGAGCCCAGAACGCTCCCGGCCGCCGCACCGCCCCGTTGATCGACACAAACTTGTGTGTCACCGGCCGCCCCTCCGCCGCCAGTTTCGCGTTATATAACGTCTCCACGTTGTTCACCACGCAGCCCACCTGCAGGGGAATCCCCCCGGCCGGAATCAGCCGCTTCGTGGCCGCGTAAACCAGCTCATATTCATCGCCCGAGGGATAAAAATCCCCCAGAAACGTGAACCCGATCCCCGCCTTCTCCAGGTGCGGCGTCAATGCCGCCACCGCCGCCTTGTGCTTGTCCTTGATCCCGAACAGCGCCGTCGGCGCGCCCACGGCCTCCCGCATCAGCGCCATCCCCTCCGCCACGCCCCCGGCGAAGTGCTTCATCAGCTCCTCGTCCTTGTGCAGCAGCGGTTCACATTCGGCCCCGTTCGCCAGCAGAAATTCCACCGTCGAACGCGCCTTCACCTCGGCCGGAAATCCCGCGCCGCCCGCGCCCACCACCCCGTTCTCTCTCAATGCCTCTGCAAGTGCCATCAGGCCTATCGTGACACGAAACCAAACCCCGTGATGGCCGCCCCGAACACCCGCGGATCCCCGTTCGTCGGCCGGTACGCCTCCACCGCCCGCAACTCCACTTCCACCACCTTCGCCTCCCCCGTCCCCTTCACCGCCCACCGCTGCGACGACCACCCCGGCCGGTCATACCCCCGCACCCCCTGCGACTCCCCGTCGATCCACAACTCCAGCCCCACCCGCCCCCGGTCCTTGTACTGTTGTGGACCCAGGTTCACCCGCACCTCGAACTCCTCCACCCCCGCTGGACGCCGCAATCGCGCCCACGCCCGCGGCGCCATCCACCGGAATCCCCCCTCCAGCGGGAACCAGCCCTCCCCGAACTGCCACACCCGCAGCCCTTCCGTCATCTCGATATACTCCACATCCGGCTGCTCCTCATCGCGCACCGCCGCAACCAGCCGCCGCCGCGCCCGGTCCCAACCCAGCACCGCTATCCGCCCCGCCTCCAGCATCTCCTTCGCCTCCTCGCTGTTCACCGCCGCCGTCCGCAAATCCGGGTGCCGGTAATACCAGCGCAGCGCCCCCACCACCCCCCACTGATTCATCTCCGTCGGTCCACCGTCAAACAAAATCGTGCGCAATTCCGGATTCTTCGCCGCGAATTCCCCCAACTGCTCTACATACGCCCGGTTCTCCGGCCCCACCGTCAACGCCGACTTCCGCCCTTCCCGCAATAACTGGTAATTCCACGGCAGCCACACCGCAAACAGCCCAGCCACCACCCACCACCGCCACCGCTCGCTCGCAAATGCCGCCGCCACCGCCAGTCCCACCAGCGGCAGGTACAGATACACCCCGAACAGCCGCCCCGGCAAAAACCACAGCGGCCCCAGCAGCACCGGAATC
>DNFG01000141.1 GCA_003487005.1 Bryobacterales bacterium | reverse complement strand
CTCACTCTCCGTAGAAGTTCTTGTCCCAGGCGTGTTTGTGCAGCAGGGCCAGGATCGGCTGTGAGAGCGCGCCCTTCGCAGGCACCGAAAGGTTGTCATCCACGTTCCGGACCCGGCGCATTCCCGGGATCACCGTCGACACCGCCGGATGCGACAGGATATAGCGCAGCGCCGTGTGCGGCAGAGGTTCATCCAGACCCGCCGCGCGCAAATCGGCCACCAGCGCGTTCACCCGGTCAAACACCTGCTGCTTCCGGTCGCCCGCAAAATACGCGTAGCGAAACTCACCCGGATCAAACACCGTCTCCGGCGTGATCGCTCCCGTCAGCGCCCCTTCGTCGAACGGCACCCGCGCCAGCACCCCAATGTTCAACTCGCGGCACAGTGGCAGCAAATGGCGCTCCGGACTCTGGTCGAAGATGTTGTAGATCACCTGCACTGTGTCAATCAGCCCTGTCCGGCACGCCTCCAGCGCTGAATCCGGCTGATGGTCATTGATCGAGATCCCGAAGTAACGGATCTTCCCCGCGGCCTTCAGGTCCTCCACCGCCCGCCGCCATTCCTCGCGTTCAACCCACTCGGGGTTCCACACGTGCAACTGCTGCAGATCAATCGTCTCCACGCCCAGGTTCCGCAGACTCGTCTCCGTCGACTCGCGAATGTAGTCCGGCGGGAACACGTCCTCCAGCGGAATCCCCAATCGCGCCGGCCACAGCCGGTTCTTCGGCGGAATCTTCGTCGCCACCCACGCCTGCGCGCCGGTCTCCCGCAGCACCTTCGCGATCAGTCGCTCACTGTGCCCGTCGTTATAGGCCAGCGCCGTGTCGATGAAGTTCAATCCGAGTTCCAGCGCTCGACGCAGCGCGCCCAGCGAGTCCTCGTCGCTGTGCCCGCGCCACTGATTTCCGCCAATTCCCCAGGCGCCATAGCCCACCTCCGTCACGCTCCAGCCGGTCCTTCCAAGTGTTCGGGTATGCATTGCTCCTCCATCATAGAGAACTGCCAGGCTCTGGTGCGCGATGATGAAGACATGAGGCTCCTGGCAATCCTGCTGCTCGCCGCGGGGCTCCTCTCCGCGCAGCAGATCCGGCTCTACCTCAAGGATGGCGGCTTCCATCTCGTCCGCGAGTACGAAGTCCTCGAAGACCGCGTCCGGTACTACTCCACCGAGCGCCGCGACTGGGAAGAGATCCCCTCCGAACTCGTCGACCTTCAGCGCACCCGCGCCGAAATCACCCAGAAATCCCAGCGCGAGATCGAGCAGGCCAAAATGGCCGACGCCGAAGACGAGTTCGAACGCCAGCAGCGCCGCGAAGTCGCCCGAATTCCCGCCGAACCCGGGGTCTATCGCGTCGTTAACAGCGAGGTCCTCTCGCTCAAACAGGCTGAACTCAGCGTGGTCAACAACAAGCGCCGCAGCGTCCTCAAAATTCTGGTGCCTGTCCCCCTTGTCGCCGGAAAGGCCAGAGTCGAGTTGGCCGGAGAACAGTCAGCCTTCTCTGTCGAGGAGCCCCGTCCCGTCTTTTACTTCCGCCTCGCCGCCCCTGAACGCTTCGCCCTCGTTCGCGTCAAGCCCCTCAAAGGCGCACGCGAACTCGAGATCTGGAACACGGTCCCCGTCACCAAGGAAGTCTTCGCCGACCGCGAAGAGGTCGATATCTTCCGCCAGCAGGTCGGCGACGGCCTCTTCAAAATCTGGCCTGTCGAACCGCTCTCGCCCGGCGAATACGCCGTCATCGAATACACCGAGGGCCAGGGCAATACCCAGGCTTGGGACTTCCGGGTCGCCGCGAAACCGGCAAACTAGCCCGCGGCCGCCGGCGCCGCGTGACTCTGATACGCCGCCACCACCCCGGCCGTCGGCCCGTCCATCACCACCCGTCCGTGATCCAGCCAGATCGCCCGGTCACACAGCCGCAAGATCGTCGCAAATTCATGTGATACGCAGACCAGCGTCCGCCCCTCGCCCCTCAGGTGGTCCAGGCGCTCCGCGCACTTCTTCTGGAAATCCTGATCGCCCACCGCCAGCACTTCATCAATCAACAACACATCCGGCTCCACGTTCGTCGCCGTCGCGAACGCCAGTCGCATCACCATCCCCGCCGAATACGTCCGCAGCGGCTCGTCGATGAACTCCTCCAGCCCTGCAAACTCCGTGATCCGCGGCAGCGCCTCCCGTGCCTCCTTGCGCGACATCCCCAGCAGCGCCGCGTTCAACACCACGTTCTCCCCCCCCGTCAGGTCGCCGTGAAAACCCGAGCCCAACTCGAGCATCGCCGCCAGCCGGCCGTTCACCACCACCTTCCCCGTGTCCGGCTGAGCCAGCCCCGCAATCAGGCTCAACGCCGTGCTCTTGCCCGCGCCATTGGACCCGATCAGCGCCACCGACTCCCCCTGCGCCACCTTGAATGACACGTCCCGCAGCGCGTAAAGCGTGTCCTTCGGCTTCCGCCGCGCACCCATCATCGCTCGCAGGTGCCCTGCAATCAGCGCCCGCCCCTGATGCAGACTGAAGGTTTTCGATACGTTTTCAAAGCAAATCGACGTCATTTGATCGGGTTTTTGGCCTCTTCTCAGTATCTCACCCGGCTCCTGCCAGGGCCGCGAACAGCTTCCACGACTCCTCCGCGCTTCGCCGCCACCGGAACCGCTCCGCTCGCTCGATCCCCGCCGCGCTCAATGCCGCCCGCCGCCCGCCATCATCCAGCAGCCTCCTCAGCGCCGTCGCCAGGTCCATCGCACTCCGCGGATTGACGTACTCGGCCGCCTCCCCCGCCACCTCCGGCAGCGAACTGACGTTGCTCGTCACCACCGGCACACCCGACGCCATCGCCTGAGCCACCGGCAATCCGAACCCCTCGTATAACGACGGATAAACGAATACGGTCGCCCTCCGGAACAGCCCTGGTAACTCAGTTTCCGGCACATAACCCAGCCGCCGGACCCCCTCCGCCCCCCGGATTCGCGCCTCCGTCGCCTCCGACCGCCACCCCGCCGGACCCGCAATCCTCAATTCAAACTCCCGCCGGTAGTCCCGAGGCAACGCCAGCCACGCCTCCAGCAGCCGGTCCAGATTCTTGCGTGGCTCCACCGCGCCCGTGAACAGCAGGTATCGCTTACCGCCCTCCTCCGGTCCCGGCTTCTGAAAATAGGCCTCCCCCACGCCCGGATAGATCGTGTGGACTCGCGAAGGCTTCAGCCGGAGCACCCTCAGCGCGTCCCGCCGGGTGCTCTCGCTGATCGTCACCACGGCATCCGCCCGCACCAGCACCCGCTCGGCGAACTCGTGATCCGCCGCAATATTGCCGCGTGCATGATGCTCCGGCATCAGCCAGCACGTCAGATCATGCAGAGTCGCCGTCGTCCGTCCGCGCCGCGCCATGCCGCGCGTCAGATTCGAAACATGAAAGACATCCGCCCCGCGCGGAGACCACCCGGCATAGCGCGCCAGCGCGGCCCGCAGCAGATGCGCCGCCGTCCGCCCGGCCGGCAATGGACTTCGCTCGTGGTTCAACGCCCAGTCCGGCGCAATCCCCGGCCACGTCTCCAGTTCATGCTGCCCTGCCGTCTCGCGAAGCGCGCCAATCCAATGGTGCAAATAGCTCTTCACCCCCGCGCTGCGCACCAGCAATGGCGTTGCGTCGATCGTCACCTTCATGGCTTCTGATTCACGAACAGATACTTTCCGCCGCTCTCCTTCACCAGATAGAACCTGTCCGGCGCCGCCAGCCTCTCGATCCGCCCCACTTCCGGCTTCTCCACCAGAACGTACGTCCGCTCCCGCTCCTTCCACAGCCGCCGGAATTCCTCGTCATCGATGAATACCTCCGGCGCTCCCGGCGCGTAAGACCCGTACTCCAGGTTGTTGACCCGCCCGTTCAGCAACCGCGCCTCCTTCAGACCGGCATAGAAGAACACGCTCGAGAACGCGTAATACTGATTGTCCACCACCACGCGCCCCGGAGGCGCCTCGCGCAATGCCATCGCCAGCGCATGCGAACCCAGGTACGGATCAAACGCCACCATCGCCACCCTCGCCGCATTCAGAAACACCACCATCATCAGAGCCAGGCCCAGATACGCCCACCTCCCTCGCAGCCGCCACGCGGCAACAACCCCTACCAGAAACGCCACGCCCGCCAGCGCCAGCGGCGTCCGCAGATA
>DNFG01000407.1:512-4813 GCA_003487005.1 Bryobacterales bacterium | reverse complement strand
CCCCCCGGCTGGGGCCTGTTGGCCGGCGGCTCGCCCAATCACATGAAGGACGGCATCCAGCCGCTGGTCGGACTGATCGAGACCGACTGGCTGCCCCCCCCCAGAACTCCGTGTTCATCCCGATCGCCTCGAGCATCGACCAGAAACTGGCGCCCGGCACCGCCCGGTATGGACACGTCGCCACCCCAAGTCCCGGATCGGAAAACTCGGCTGCCAGCACCCGCAGCATCTCCGGCGCCACCCGGATGTCGGAATCGCTCATCACGAGCAACCGGTGCCGCGCCTCCCGCGTCATCGTCTCCAGGCTGAACACCTTCGCGTTGGCATAGCGCGGTTCGCCCGTCACGAAGAACCGGACCGGCACCCCCGGATACTCCCCCGCCAGCCTCCGCGCCAGCGCCAGACCCGCGTCGTCCTCCGCCCGCGCCGCGAACAGAATCTCGAAAGAAGGGTAATCCTGCTCGAAAAACGACCTTAAATTGGCTTCCAGGCCGTCATCCACCCCGTGCAGCGGCTTCAGAATCGACACCGGCTCGAAACTCGAAACCGCCGGCGGACGGACCGCCCGGTACCGCCGCGCCGCCACCGCCGCCAGCACGCAGAACACCCACGAACCGGCGAGCAACCCGCCCAGCAGAAGGACTGCGGCAAGGGCCATGGCGCGCCCGGCCCCCCGCGTCTACTCGCTGACCGCCTTCGCGGCGATCAGCGCAGTGGTTTCGGCGATGAATTCGTCCAGCGGTTTCGCCCCCAGGTCGCCATGCTTGCGGTTCCGGACCGCCACGGCCCCCTGCTCCGCCTCCCGGTCGCCCATCACGAGCATGAACGGGATCTTGGCCAGTTGCGCTTCGCGAATCTTGTAATTCACCTTCTCCGACCTGTCGTCCAGTTCGGCGCGAATCCCGGCATCAAGCAGTCGCTGATGCACCTGCTTCGCGTACTCCAGATGGCGGTCCGAAATCGGCAGCACCACCGCCTGCACCGGCGACAGCCACAGCGGGAAAGCCCCCGCGAAATGCTCGATCAGCACCCCGACAAAGCGTTCCATCGACCCGAACGGCGCGCGATGGATCATCACCGGGCGGTGGGGCTTGTTATCCGGCCCCGCGTACGTCAGATCAAACCGCTGAGGCAACTGATAATCCACCTGCACGGTGCCCAACTGCCATTCGCGGCCGATCACGTCCTGCACCACGAAGTCGATCTTCGGCCCGTAAAACGCCGCTTCGCCCGGTTCCAGCGAGAACGGAACCCCCAGCGACGCCGCCGCCGCCTTGCACGCCGCTTCCGCGCGGTCCCACTGCGCCGGATCCCCGACATACTTGGCCGAATCGGGGTCGCGCAAGCCCACCCGGACCCGGTAATCCTTCATTCCGAGCGTCGAGAAGATGATCTTGACCAGTTCCAGACAGCCTTCAACCTCCTGCGGAACCTGCTCCTCGGTGCAGAAGATGTGCGCGTCATCCTGCGTAAAGCCCCGGACGCGCGTCAACCCGCCCAGTTCTCCGCTCTGCTCGAAGCGGTACACCGTCCCGAACTCCGACAGCCGGACCGGCAGATCGCGGTAGCTGTGCGGATCGCTGTCGAAAATCCGGATGTGATGCGGGCAATTCATTGGCTTCAGCAGGAAGCCTTCGATCTCGCCCTTGTCCAGCAGGTTCGACAACTGCGCGCACGAACAGCCTTCGCCGGCCAGTTGCGCGATCTGTTCGCGGTCCACCAGCGGCGGAAACTGGCTGTCGGCGTAGTACGGGAAATGTCCGGAAGTCTTGTACAGATCCAGCTTGCCGATGTGCGGCGTGAACACCTGCGAGTAGCCCTGCCGGCGCAGATGCTCGCTGATAAACGTCTGCAACTCCTGCCGGATGATCGAACCCTTCGGCTTCCACAGAATCAGCCCCTGGCCGACCTTCTCGTCCACGGCGAACAGGCCAAGCTGCCGCCCCAGCAACCGGTGATCCCGTTTCTTCGCCTCTTCGAGCTTGTTCAGATGCTCTTCGAGTTCCTTCGCCGAGTACCACGCGGTGCCGTAAATCCGCTGCAACTGGTGGCGGTTTTCGTCGCCCTTCCAGTACGCCCCGGCGATCGACAACAGCTTGAACGCCTTGATCTTCTTCGTGCTCGGAATGTGCGGACCCCGGCAGAAGTCGATGAAATTCGGGCCCAGCGTGTACTCGGAGAAGATCTCCCCGGCGCGCTCCTCGATCAACTCGCACTTCATCGGCTCGTCGAGCGCTTCGTACTTCTTCAGCCCCTCTTCCTTCGGCACCAGCAGGCGCCCGTACGGAAGATCGCGATCCCGGATCTCGGCCATCTTCGCCTCGATCGCCGCCAGATCCGCCGCCGTGAACGGCGTTTCGCGTTGAAAATCGTAGTAAAAACCGTCCTTGATCGGCGGTCCGATGCCCAGTTTGGTGCCCGGAAACAGCTCCAGCACCGCCGCCGCCAGCAGGTGCGCCGTCGAGTGGCGGTACACCTCCAGCGCCTCCGGATCGCGCGTCGTCAGGATCTCGAGCGACGAATCCCCCTCGAACGGACGGGTCAGATCCCACAAATCACCATTCACCCGGGCGACAATCGCCGCGTCCGCAAGCCGCGTGCCGATGCCACGGGCGATGTCCAGCGGCGTCGCGCCGGCCGGAACCTCTTTGCTGCTGCCATCCGGCAGCGTTACGGAAAACATCTCACTCATAAGGCAATTCCGCTGAATTACTTAGGTTATCACGCCACCCTTGCTCTGCCGCGCCGTCCGGTGCATGATAGCCTTGGGATTGGAACAGAACATGGCTGGTCCACGCATCAGAAACGAAGCCGATCCCGTCGCCCTCGAAGAGGCTGCGCTCGTCGATCAGGCCCGCGGTGGCGACCTTGCGGCCTTCAGCGAACTCGTCCGGCGCTACGAACGCCGCGTCTATCGCACCGCGCGGCATATCGTTCAAAACGATGAAGATGCCGAGGACGTCCTCCAGGAGGCCATGCTCAAGGCCTTCGAACACCTCGATTCCTTCCAGGGCAACTCCAAGTTCTACACCTGGCTCGTCCGCATCGCGGTCAACGAAAGCTTGATGAAGCTCAGAAAACGTAAATCGGACCGAAGCGTTTCCCTCGATGAAAGCATCGAAACGGATGAGGAGCCGATTGTGCGAGAGATTGCGGTCTGGGACGACAACCCCGAACAGCGATACAGCCAGACGGAACTGCGCGAGATTCTGGACAAGGCCATCGACAGCCTGAAGCCCATCTTTCGCACCGTCTTCATCCTGCGCGATGTCGAGGAGCTTTCGACCGAGGAAACGGCCGAAATTCTCGGCCTCTCGATCGCCGCGGTGAAAAGCCGGCTTCTGCGCGCACGCCTCCAGCTCCGGGAGCGCCTGACGCGCACCTTCAAGCGGAAAGGGGACCAGATCCTTGGTTACGTGTAAGGACTTTCTTCGCGAGTTGGGCGAATACCTCGACGAGACCACCGATCCCGCGACCCGGTCGGCGCTCGAAAAGCACATCACCGAGTGCCCGAACTGCTGGGTCGTCTTCGATACCTGCAAAAAGACCATCCAGGTCTACAAAGGCATGGATCCCCAACCCCTCCCCGACCCCGTTCATGAACGTCTGATGAAGGCCCTCGAACGCAAAGCCGTCACCCTCGGCGTCAAGGAAGACTGCAGCGAAGCCAAGGCCTGAACCCGCCCCCCGGTCAAAGAGGATCGAGCAGCGCCCGCCCCGGGCACGCACCCCCCTCGAACGAACACCACTCACACGGCACCCCAGGCCGGGGCGGCCACTCATCTTCCTCCTGAGCCCGCTTCCATTCCCCCAGCACCGCCCGGCATCGCGCCCGCGTCTCCTCCCCCAGCGCCACCTCCACCGTCCGGCCCTGATGCAAAAGATACAGACAGGCCCGGCGCGGCAGCCGCCCCGTCAGTGCCTCCAGCGCGAGCGCGTAAAAGCGCAACTGGTCGGTATACGCCGCGAACAACGAGTCCCCAATCGAGCGCCCCGTCTTGTAATCGACCAGCGTGACCCCGCCCGCGTCCGCAAACCACAGGTCGATGATCCCGCGCAGCAGCGTCCCTTCAAAGTGGAACAGGAAGTCGAACTCGCGCTCCACCCGCCGCGCGGCCGCCATCTCGCGGCCCAGCGAACTCTCCAGAAAGCCGTCGCGCAGCGCCAGCGCCTCCGCCGGCGGATTCTCGACCGGCAGTCCCCCCAGTAACCGGTGAACCGCGTCGCCGAGAGCGCGCGCGCCCGTGGACAACTCCCAGCGAACTCTCCAGAAAGCCGTCGCGCAGCGCCAGCGCCTCCGC
>DNFG01000407.1:0-257 GCA_003487005.1 Bryobacterales bacterium | reverse complement strand
CGCGCGCGCCCGTGGACAACTCCCCCTCGCGCAAATCCGGCCAGCCGGAAACATTGCCGAGAAAGTGCCGCCGCGGGCATTCCGCGAAATGGACCAGCGCCGTCACGCTCACCTCCGGCGCCGCTTCGGGCGCCGCCGAGGCCGGCACAATCTCCACCGCCTCCCGCGCCCCGTTCTGCATCCATGGCGTCCCCGCCGCATCCGGCCACGTCAGTCCCGCCGCCCCTTCCACCAGTTGCACAGATCGGAAGAGCGTC
>DNFG01000308.1:8514-8740 GCA_003487005.1 Bryobacterales bacterium | reverse complement strand
GAGCTTCTTCCATTTCCTGGTCATCAATTTCGATGTCGTAGAGGGCGCCGGGTTGGAGGCCGACGATGAAGGCGTGTTCTTCCGGGGGGCGGGGGTCGTCGGGTTCAGGTTTGGGGAGCCAGCCGGACTGGAAGCGGAGGCCGTCGGGGGCGAACAGAATCCGAACAGGGCCGATGGTGACGGGGGCGAGGTTGGCCTTGAGGTTGACGGCGATGCGGCGTCCGTT
>DNFG01000308.1:7952-8239 GCA_003487005.1 Bryobacterales bacterium | reverse complement strand
TGACGGCGATGCGGCGTCCGTTCTGGAAGGCCTGGGCGTGTCCGGGACGGTAGCTGAACCAGGTGGCGTCCTCGTCCCAGTGGGAGCGGGCGAGGATCTGGCCGTGGGCGTGGAAGAGTTCGGGCATGTAGGTGTAGCTGAGGCCCGGCTGATAGGGATTGGCCCAGAGGAGTTCGTAAGGAGCGCCGAAGGGGCCGCGCATGAGGAAGCGGTCCATCATGAGCCAGCCCTGGAGGAACTGGTGGACCTGGGCGTTGGTATCAAAGGCGACGAGGGCGAGTTCGGCG
>DNFG01000308.1:0-7609 GCA_003487005.1 Bryobacterales bacterium | reverse complement strand
AAGGCGACGAGGGCGAGTTCGGCGGCGCGGGCGAGGGCGGCTTCGCGGAGGTCGGGTTCGGAGTTGCCATCGAAGGCGGGGATGCGGAATTCGTTTTCGGCGGCGGGCCAGGGGAGGGGGTAATAGTTGAGGAGGAGGCGGGGGGGGAGTTCCTCGAACCACTTTTCGGCGCCCTCGCGGAGGTCGATGCGGAGATTGTCACGGAAAGCGTGGAGGAACTCGACCATGGCGAAGAGGTCGGCGCGGGAGGCGAAGGGGAACTCGCCGCGGGCGAGAGCGGGGAGGATGGAGGCGCGCCACCAGGAGTTGGCGGCCCAGCGGAGGGTGTCCTGGGAGGCTTTGGGTTCGATGTCGGCGAGGGCGATGGCGGCGAAGACGACGGAGCGGACGTGGGCCGGGGCGGCGGGGCGTTGGGACAGGATGGTCTGGAGGCGGCGGGTGAGGGCGTTAGCGTCGGCACCGTCGAGGGAGTCGAGGCACCAGTCATAGACGAGGGCGATCTGGCGGGCGTGGGCGGGGGTGTTTGGGTTGGCGGCGTCGGAGGCGGCCCAGGCGGCGGCGGATTTGCAGGGTTCGCGGCGTGCGGTGATGATACCGAACAGGGCGCGGGCGAAGCCGGGTTCGGGCATGACGGCATTACCGTTCATGAGGGCTTCGAACTGGAGCCAGCGCATGGACTCGCGTTCACGTTCGCGCTGCATGAGGCGAAGGCGGCGGGAGTTGAGGAGGAGGCGTGGGGAGTCGGAGTAGACGATAAAGTCCTCGTCGGGAGGGGGTGAAGCCTGGGGGGTAGCGGGGGTTGGTGCGGCGAGCAGGGCAAAGAGGCCCAGGAGGAGGGCGAAGGTGGGGCGGGGCTGTGTCACAGTGACACAGGCGGCAGAGGGGTGGAGCTTCATGGTTATTGAAAACAAAGGCATTTTTGGGTCTGCGGCATTGGTCCGCGGTTTGCTACACTCTTAAGCGAATTGATGAAACCTCTTTGAACCTGCCCTCTGCGACAACAGGCAGGCGAGTGGAGCGAATGGAGCCAGACACGCAGTGCTTGCGGGAGCCGGTGTTGAAGATTTTTTCCAGTCGTTCCGAAAGTTTGCATGTTGCGCAGAGGGTCCTTTTTTTGGTTCAGAGGAGGCCGAGGCCGGGAGACGGTGATCGATCCGGTCTGCTCAGTTCGACGAATTATTCTCCCCCGGGGTTGCGGGTATCGGTCAGGCATTGTCTGCTTGGTGAAGGGTAGATGAACGCGGTCTTTCACCAGGAGTGATAGGGAACACAGGCTTAGCCGGATGATGTGAGACTGTCGCCGCGCCCCTGCCCAACCCGGGCGGGCCGCATTGGATTGGCTCCATTCGAGTCGCACCTCACAGAGGAGCACAATCCAATGCGGCCATCTCATTGGAACCGCCGGCAGGGCCGGGCGGGCCAGAGGCGTTAATAGCTCAGGGTACCGCTTCTGGGCGGTTCCTGGTCACTTGGGAGATAGATCGTCAGACACTTCTCGCAGCGATAGAGTTCGGCGTCCTTGCCGAAGCGGGCTTCGACCTCCGTGGGGTAGAAGTACCAGCGCTTGAGGTGGCCGGCGCACATCTTTCCCTTTTCGTTCTTCAGGTTGCAGGCGCGCATGCGGGGGGCGCGGCGGCGGATTCTGGTGCCGTCGGCGAGTTCGCCGATGTCTTCGGCCTGGGGGATGTCGCGCGTGGGTTCGGCATACTTCGGATCGGCCATACACTCACCTCGAAGGGCCATTATTTCACAAAGTTCACGTTAGAATACGGGGGTACGCCCATGTTCCGCCAACTTTGCCTGCTCGCGCTCCCGATGATGATGACGGCCCAGATCCAGTATCCCGACGCGCCGGTGCGTCCCGTGACCGAGACACTGCACGGGGTGACGTTAACGGATCCGTACCGGTGGCTGGAAGAGGATCAGGCGCCGGAGACGCGGAGGTTTGTGGAAGAGCAGATGCGGCTGACGCGGTCGCTGCTGGATCCGCGGGCGGACCGGGCGGCGTTCCGGCAGCGGTTGACGGAGTTGCAGCGTGTGGAGAAGACGGATGTGCCGTTCGTGCGCAATGGCCGGTATTTCTACACAAAGCGACCGGCGTCGGCGACGCGGGAGGCGATTTACTTCCGGGCGTCGGCGGGGAGCGAAGAGGTGTTGTTGGTGGATCCGGCGGTGGCGGCGGGGGGCGAATTGGGCTCGGTGCAGTTGATGGGGGTGTCCGGGGACGGGCGCTGGGTGGCTTACGGAGTCCGGGCGGGTGGCGCGGACGAGCAGGAAGTGCGCTTCCTGAACGCGGATTCAAGGCAGGAGCGGGGGGTGAAACTGACGGCAAGCCGGTATCTGGAGGTGGATCTGACGGCGGACGGGGGGATGGTGTATTACAGCGATCTTCCGGTTGGCGGGCCGCGCGTGTTCCGCCTGGATCTGACGAAGGCGGGGGCGGCGCCGGAGCAGTTGTTCGGGCAGGGGTTGGGGGCGAAGATGATTGCGGTGTCACGGTTGTCGGAGGATGACCGGCATCTGGTGGTGGAGAAGTTCGAGGGGTCGTCGGGGGACCGGGGGGAGATTCACGTCCTGGAGATTGCGACGGGGCGCTGGACGGTTTTGTTGAAGGGGTTGGAGGCGCGGAGCACGGCGCGGGTCCACAATGGGATTGCGTATGTAATGACGAACTGGAATGCGCCGCGGAACCGGATTTACCGGGTGGATCTGGCGAAGCCGCAGCGGCATTTCTGGAGGCTGATCGTGCCGGAAGGGCCGGACGCGATCGACGAGTTTCACCTGGCCGGGGGGCATCTGCTGGTGCAGATGCTGCGGAATGCGACGGCGCGGGTGGAGTTGTACACGCTCGATGGGCGTCCGGTGCGGGCGCTGGAGTTGCCGGGGTTGGGGACGGTGTCGGGGGTGAAGGCGTCGGCCGGTTCCGAAGATGTCTATCTTCAGTACACGTCGCTGAACACGCCGGCGCAGATTCTGCGTTACGGGACGGCGGCGGGCGGGGCGGCGGTGTGGGCGCGAACGGCGGCGCCGGTGGATTCGGAATCGCTGGAGGTGAAGCAGGTGTGGTTCACGTCGAAGGACGGGACGCGCGTGCCGATGTTCCTGATGATGCGGAAGGGGACGGTGCTGGACGGAGCGCGGCCGGTGCTGCTGTATGGGTACGGCGGATTTAATGTGAGCGTGACACCGTCATTTTCTGCGAATTATGTGGCCTTCGCGGAGCGGGGCGGCGTGGTGGCGGTGACGAATTTGCGCGGGGGCGGGGAATTCGGAGAGCAATGGCACAAGGCGGGGATGCTGGAGAACAAGCAGAATGTATTCGACGATTACATTGCGGCGGCGGAATGGCTGATCGCCAACAAGTACACGAACCCGGAGAAGCTGGCAATCTACGGGGGCTCAAACGGGGGGTTGCTGGTGGGGGCGGCATTGACGCAGCGGCCGGAACTGTACCGGGCGGTGGTGTGCACGGTGCCGCTGCTGGACATGGTCCGGTTCCACAAATTCCTGATTGCGCCGTTGTGGGTGCCGGAATACGGGTCGGCGGATGATCCGAGGCAGTTTGAATATATCCGGAAATATTCTCCGTATCACAACGTGAAAAAGGGGGAGAGATATCCGGCGGTGCTGATTGTGACGGGGGATTCGGATACGCGGGTGGCTCCGCTGCACGCGCGGAAGATGGCGGCGCTGCTGCAGGCTTCGGCGAAACCGGAGCGGCCGGTGCTGCTGCACTACGACACGGCGAGCGGGCACTCGACGGGGTTGCCGGTGACGAAGGTGATCGAAGACGGGGCGGACGTGCTGACGTTCCTGGCGTGGCAGTTGGGGATGTAGGCAGTCAGGGGGCGGGCTGGTCTTCGTCGCTGACCGGGTAGTCGTCCCAGTTCTCCCCGGCGGTCCAGTCGAGGCTAGTGGCTCACCTTGGGATCGAGCGTCTTGGCCTGTTCGATCCATCCGGCGGCCTGGGATTCGGAGACGGAGCCGTTGGTGAGATTCTTCTGCTCGTTGATCTCCGACATTTTGGCAGCGAGGTTGGCGGCGTTGCGGTGGCGGAGTTCCTTGACGGTATCGACGCCGGCGGCTTCGAGGAGTTCGGCGAACTGGGGTCCGATGCCGCTGATGCGCATCAGGTCGGCGTGGTTGACCCATTTGAGGATCAGGGTTTCGCTGATTTCGGCCCGGGCGGCGAGGTCCTTGCGGCCTTTGGCGGCGCCGGCGGCTTCGAGGAGTTGATCGGTGTTCCTGACCCCGGCGGCTTCGAGTTTGGCGCCAAACGCGGGGCCGATGCCTTCAATATCAGTGATTTTGTAAGCCATGGGCGACATTATACGCGACCGGCCGGAGGGTGTGGAGGCGGGCGCCGGGGCCGGACGGCTGCGATATGCTGGTTGCAAATTCTGGTTGCCCCGAGAGGATTCGATGATGTCTCAACATGTGCTGCGTTCGCTTCTGATGCTGGCGGTTTCGGCGGGATTGGCGGGTGCGCAGGCGCCGCAGTCGGCGCGGGAGATTCCGGTGGTCCACGAAGTGGACGTGGTCGTGGTGGGGGGATCGACAGGGGCTGTGGCCGCGGCGGTGGCGGCATCGCGCGAAGGGGCGAAAGTGTTCCTGGCGGCGCCTAAGACGTACCTGGGCGAGGACATGGCCGGGACGCTCCGGCTTTGGCTGGAGAAGGACGAAAAGCCCGCCGGCGATCTGGCGATGAAGGTGTATTCCGACTGGGGCGAAACGCCGACGTTCGATCCGGTGCGTCCGCTGCATGTCAAAAAGACCCTCGATGAGGCGCTTCTGGCGGCAAAAGTGCCGTATTTGTTCAGCGCATACGCGACGGATGTGCTGCGGGACGCCCAAGGGAGGCCCGCGGGGGTGGTGATCGCGAACCGCGCCGGGCGGCAGGCGGTGACGGCGAAGGTGATCATCGACGCGACGGCGCGGGGTTGGGTGGCGCGGATGGCGGGAGCCGAGTTCCGTCCATTTCCGGCGGGACGGCAGGAGTTCCGGCGGTATGTGGTCGGCGGGACGGTGAAGAACGAGGGCGTGGTGAAGGGGCGGACATTGCCGGTGGTGTACCGGGGAGACGGGACGCTGAAGGCGAGGACGGGCCCGGAGACGGCGAATGTGCCGGTGATTGAATACACGCTGAGCCTCGAGATGGCGGACGCGAGTTTCCAGTCGTACGCGAAAGCGGAGCAGACGGCGCGGGACCTGACGTTTGACGCGGGACAACTGGCGGCGGCGGAGGATCTGTTCCAGGTACCTCCGGACACGCTGCGGGCGGCGGGGAGCGCGACGGGGACGTGGCGGGGCGTGGAGAGGTTGCCGGTGGAGGTCTTCCAGCCCCGGGGAATGGCGAATGTGTATGTGTTGGGGGGGACGGCGATGGTGAGCCGGGAAATGGCGGCAAAGTTGCTGCGCCCGGTGAATCTGATGGCGGCGGGTGAGCGGGTGGGGGCCGAAGCAGCAAAGCAGGCATTGAAAGCGCCGGCGCTGGCGGGCGTGCGCGTGGCGGCGGGGCCGGGGAAGGCAGCGGTGGGAGGGGATGTGAAAGAGATCCTGACGGGATTGCGGCCGGTGGACCGGGGCCTGGCGACGGTACCGAGCGTGGAGCAGGCGGTGCCGGTGCTGGGGAGTTATGACGTGGTCGTGGTGGGTGGCGGGACGGGCGGAGCGCCGGCGGGCATCGCCGCGGCGCGCGCGGGCAGCAAGGTGCTGGTGGTCGAGTATCTGGACGGGATGGGGGGCGTGGGGACGATGGGGCGGATTGCACGGTACTGGTGGGGTTACCGCGGCGGGTTTACGAACGAGGTGCCGGGGATTCAGCCGCCGGCGGGCAAGGGCAACAATCCGCGGTTCGACTGGAATCCGCTGCACAAGTCGGAGTGGCTGCGGCGGACGCTGCGTGAGGCGGGCGGGGAGGTCTGGTATGGCGTGATGGGCGCGGGTGCGCTGGTGGAAGGGAAGCATGTCAAGGGGGTGGTCGTGGCGACGCCGGGCGGGCGCGGGGTCGTGCTCGCGAAGACCGTGATTGACGCGACGGGCAATGCGGACATCGCGGCGGCGGCGGGCGCGCCGACGGTGCAGAGCGGTGCGGCGGAACTGGCGGTGCAGGGCACGGGGCTGCCGTCGATCAATCTGGGGTCGGGTTACACGAACACCGACTTCACGATCACGGACGAGACCGATGCCGTGGACACCTGGCACATGCTGGTGTACGCAAAGAACAAGTATTCGACCCAATTCGACATGGGCCAGTTGATCGACAGCCGCGAGCGGAGGCGGATCGTGGGCGATATCGAGATGAGCATTCTCGATCAGATGCTGGAGCGGACCTACCCGGACACGGTAGCGCGGGCGTATTCGAATTTCGACACGCACGGGTACACGGTGGACCCGTATTTCCTTCTGGAACACCCCGAGAAACAGGGCTTTCCGGTGGATTTGCCATACCGGACGTTTCTGCCGAAGGGGTTTGAGGGGATACTGACGATCGGGCTGGGCATGAGCGTGCACCGGGACGCGCTGCCGCTGGTCCGGATGCAGCCGGACATCCAGAATCACGGTTACGCGATGGGTCTGGCGGCGGCGACGGCGGCGAAGCAGAACAAGACGCCGCGGCAGATCGACTTGAAGGAGTTGCAGAAGCAACTGGTCCAGATGGAGATTATTCCGCAGCGGGCATTGACGGACAAGGATTCGTTCCCGCTGTCCAATGAACGGATCGCGGAGGCGATCCGGGATTACGCCGAGAATCACAAGAACGCGGCGGTGATCCTGAGCCATCCGGAGCAGGCTTCGCCGCTGTTGCGCGAGGCCTATCAGAAGGCGCAGACCGACAAGGACAAGCTGACCTACGCGATGATTCTGGCGGTTCTGGGCGATGCGAGCGGGTTGGACACGATCGCGGCGACTCTGGACGCGCAGCCCTGGGACGCGGGTTGGCGGTACACGGGCATGGGCCAGTTTGGCGGCGCGCTGAGCCCGGTGGACCGGTACATTGTGGCGCTGGGGCGGACCCGCGACAAGCGGGCGCTGCCGGTGATTCTCAAGAAGCTCGAACAACTGAAGCCGGAAGCGGAGTTCTCCCATCACCGGGCGATCGCGCTGGCGCTGGAGATGATCGGTGATCCGGCAGCGGCAGCGCCGCTGGCGAAGTTGCTGCGGGATGAAGAGGTGGCGGGCTGGACCGTGACGGATGTCGACAAGGCGCGCAAGATGTCGGGTCTCAATGTGAACGAAACGCAGTCTCGGGGTTTGTCGATCCGCGAACTGGCGCTGGCGCGCGCGCTGCTGAAGTGCGGCGATCACGATGGGCTGGGCCGGGCGATTCTGGAGCGGTATGCGAAGGATCTGCGGGGCCACGTCGCCCGGCACGCGCAGGCGGTGCTGGACGAGGCGCGGGTGCGGCAGGAATAGCCGATGTTCCTGGCGCTGTTGTTGTTCGCGGGGCTGGCGGATTGTGTGCCGGCCCGCTGGACTTCGGGGGATCCGGCGAGTCTGGAGTTACTGAAAGACACGCCGGTGAACTGCGTGCTGGTGGAAGAGGGGGCGTGGGCGCGGGAGTTCGTGACGGCGGCGCAGGGGGTGGGGGTCCGCGTTTTGGGAGTGA
>DNFG01000406.1 GCA_003487005.1 Bryobacterales bacterium | reverse complement strand
GAAGTCCTCCCGTACTCACAGGCTCATGCCCAACCATGTCCACCTGATCGTCATCCCTCGTGAGCCCGACTCACTCGCCCGCACCCTCGGCCGCACCCATGCCGACTACGCCCGCGCCGCCAACATCCAGGCCCGCACCACCGGCCATTTCTGGCAATCGCGATTCTACTCGTGCCCGATGGACGAACGCCATCAATGGTTTGCCCTCGCCTACGTCGAACGCAATCCCCTGCGCGCCGGCCTCGTTGCCGACCCCGCCCACTACCTCTGGTCGAGCGCTCCCGCCCGTTTTGGCGGCCTCGACCCCTCCTCCATCCTCGACCAGTCCCTCTGGCAATCTCAGTGTGACCCGCACTCCTGGCGGGCTATCCTCTCAGCACTATCCCCCGATGAAGCCCTGGAGAAGCGCATCCGCGACTCCACCCGGACTGGCCGCCCCCTGGGCGACGAATCCTTCCTCGCCCAGCTCGAATCAACCTACCCACACATCCGTCCAAACAAACGCGGCCCGAAACCCAAACCAGCCTCCTGCACGGCCAGCGCCCAAGGAGTAAAGTGATTGAGTGTACTGTCCCCGAAACCCGGTACATCGTACTCGTGCGTACCGGGCCGAGGGAGTTCAGCAGGCGCTGAATAGCTACATGGATGGTAACTGCAACAATTCGGGGTGACGATGACAGACGTGAGCATCATTGAGCTTGATGACGGCCTTGTAGTGCGGACAGTACGGACGCCTTCTTTGCCGGAGGGTGTCCTGGCTGCGGCGGCTGCGTTGGTGTTTGTCGGCGTCGCAGCGTCCTTTGTTGCGGGAATACCGCAGGCTATTGCGCTGGCGAGCATGATTGCCGCGGTTGCTTTCTTCTATGCACGAAGACCGCGCAAGTTCGAACTCCGGATCGATAAGTTCAAGTTCATCGCACTTGGCAAAGTCGGTGATAACCTCGGCGATACGCGGTCGGTTTCCGTTTCGGACGTTCGGTGGCTGGAGTATCAGGAGGATACGACTGGGCCTGAGACAGCTCATCATCCCGGTGGCTTGTACGCTGTCCTGAAACATCGAAATCTCTGTCTCTTGCCTGACATGGATGAACAACAAACAGCCTCTATAATCGATCGGATCGAGGCTAAGTATCCGGCTCTACGAGAGCAGTGGAGTCGGCAGTCTTCGTTTGGGAAGCACTTCACATCGCTTGGCCTAAACGACGAATAGTACTGCCGAGCCATGTTGCGAAGAGCGGAAGCAGGATCTGGCCAGTCGGGTCAGACAACCGGGACACAACTTCGCCCGGTCCGCGCCCATCCACCCCCTGGGTGCCGCCTCGCCAACACCGCCTACGACCCCGCCGGCCACCAAACCCAACTCTCCCTCACGCCCGGCACCACGGCGAGTTACGATGGCGAAGGACGGGTCTCTCGCGTGGAACTGAACACCAACCCGGTGGCCACCTACGACTACGACGGCGAAGGCCGGCGCGTCCGCCGCACCGTCGGCGCCACGACCACCTACTACGTCTACGGCGCCGACGGCCAACTCATGGCCGAATACGGCGGCACGCCCAACCCCGTGGGCACCCAGTACCTCGTGCCCGACCACCTCGGCTCCACCCGCCTCATCCTGAACGCCCAGGGCGCCTGCGCCCAGCGCCTCGACTACGCCCCCTACGGCGCCCAACTCACCCGCCCCGGCGCCGACTGCTACACCACCCCCGCCACCGGCCTCCCCCTGTTCACCGGCCAGATTCGCGACCCCGAGTCCGCCGCAGGCACCGAAACCGGCCTCGATTACTTCAACGCCCGGTACTTCTGGGCCACGCTGGGAAGGTTCACGAGCCCGGATGCTCCGTTTGCGGACCAATATCCGGAGCACCCGCAGAGCTGGAATCTCTTCGGATATGTCCGGAACAATCCCCTGCGATTTATCGATCTCGATGGGCGCAAATGCGTTGACGGTGTCGATGACAAAACCGGCAACCAGTGCGTTGAGGTGGTCGAGAGAATGCCGAAAGTGCGGGATCTGGCGGCTGAGGTTCAGGCCGAGGCGACCCGGCTTCATTACGAGACTTGGAGGCGAAACCAGGTGAGAAACACGCCCAAGGAAGACCAGCCACTCTATGGCCTCCAGGGCCAGGGCACGCAAGTTCTCCAGGCGGCCGGCGAAAAGGCCGCACACGATATTGCGTGTGTCGTGCCAGTGTCGTTCGGACCGAGCTCGAGGTTGGCCGGGACTAGCGCGAGCGCCAGAGTTCTCGACGCAGGACTTAACCTCATTCCCAAAGGCAAGGCCGCTGGGGCTTTCGGCTCGACGACCTACACTTCAGAGGCGGCGGTTTGGGCGCGGATCAACCTCCCCAACATGCCCGGATCGTGGAAGGGACCAGTGGGTATTCCATATACAACCAGCTTCAAGATGTCGCCCACGACCTCGTCAGGGATGGCCGGGCGGGTGGCGCCTTATTTGGGAGCGGCCGGGATCGTCTTCGGCGCTGCATCGACTTGGAATTGCCTTTCGTCACAGTGAGGGCTGGATGATTAACCGTCATAATCGCGAAAGAGCGGCGAGTTTGATTGAGCAGTTGAGGGATGGGACACTGTCAAATTTTGATTTTGAAGCACAGTGGCCTCAGTGTAGGAGTGATCGGGCGCTGAAGGCGATCGGATCTATGCTTTGGCGCTACTACGACGATCTCTTCGAGCATACGCTAACCGAGGCGTATGCGGTTTCTGGCGAGGCTCGAGAGATCTTCGACAGATGCGCCCTGTTTCTATTTTCCGACCTGGAATACCTATGGCCCCGGGATGATTTCTTCGACGCAGGCGTTGACTCTGGATCTGGGCTTCTGGGGCTCTCCGACACGTGCTTCGATTTCCCCGACTGTGACCCCGAGGGCACGGGGGTCGGTGGGGATATTGCAGTCTGGCCGTTCATGAGAGCGGCAGAGTTCGATCAGACTCGTCGCACTCATGCCGACAGGGTGACGGAGCCGCGGCAGGAGTGACGGAGTGACGGTTCAATGACCTTCGACACTACTATTGATCCGATCCTCCGGACGCCGGCAGCGACCCAACGAGGCCGCGCCGATTGCTCCGACCTTACTTCTCATCGCCTGATCTGCCTGCTCCACGTCCACCGGCGAGACTACGATGCCGAAGGCCGGCGCGTCCGCCGCACCGTCGGCGTGACGACCACCTACTTGGGCCAAAGGGCCAAAGGGGTCAATGACCTCG
>DNFG01000163.1 GCA_003487005.1 Bryobacterales bacterium | reverse complement strand
CTCCGAGGCATTGCCAAAGGTTCCGGGCCTGTTTGGGGCCGAAGCCCGCGAGTCCACCGAACCGCCCCATCACCATTCGGGCGGCTTGGCGTTCGGCTGCGATTCGTTGCTGCGGAGATCCCGGCTCGAGCCCGCCCGAGGCCAGCCTCCTGAACTGCTCCTCCACCGTTGCCCATCCTCCGTCGCTGAGCCAGCGCATGTTGCGCTCAATCTGGTCGGCAAGCTTCGACCCGAACCTCAAACCGCGGCTCCGCAGCACCGATTCGGCGAACTGCCGCAGGTCTCCGTGACCGGCACAAACCGCGAGCCGCAGTGGAAACGGGTCCTCTCGAACGAGCTGGCTGACCCGGCTGTTGGGGCCGCTTCTCTGCACTGAAGTGCACATGCACACGATCATCTGCCCCCAGAATTCATCCCGGCTGAACTGCGACGGAGGATTCTCGACATTGCGCGCGTAGCGGCGCTTGAAGAAAGGCTCCTGCCGCTTCGCATCCACGATTCTGCGAACCGCGTCGACGTGGCCGGGCCGTGACGCAAAAGTTCGAGCCATCGCCGACTGTAAATCTTTCATTTGAACCAGAGTATCCCAGAGTGAATCCGCCCAACCCCGCCGGTCATTGCGCTGCGGCGAAGCACGGAAAGACGCAGTCTGCCGTGGAGCTTGTCCCGTCCTTCTAGACACTCAAGACCGGGTCCACCAAGCCACGGCGTCTCCGCTCGCGACGCACCCGCGGCGCGCCCTTACTTCGGGCGCTTCGGCTGCTGCATCTTCCGGGTCAGACAGGGGTCCTCTTCGAGGCCGTAGGGGGTGCTGGCGTAGATGATTTCGCCCACGCGCAAGGCATAACCCCGGGCGAGCGTGACGGTGATCCCCAGGTGGGGGAAGTCCATTGTCCTGGATTCTCCGCCAGGGTGGCGATAGAACGGGGCGCCGTCGGGATAGTCGTCCTGGTCGTAACAGGAGCTGAAAGTCCAATCAGAAAACGTCGACCCCAGCCCGAGGAGCGCCGCGACATCGGGGGTGGTCATTCGTGTCGGAGTGACGATCATGCTGTGGACAATCCCGGTCTTCGGATCAACCCAGAATTCCACCTGCCCGGGCACCAACCAGAGGTCTCTGTAGGTGAGGTAGCGTCCCAGGTCGGTGCCGATTGCATCGGAGACCGGCTTGCCGAAGGCCTTGATAACGTCAGCGGCCTTGGATTCCCCGAATCGGATGGATTTGTACCGGGCCGGTTTGAACGTTCGAGGCGTCTCAGCGGCTTGCTCGCCGGTCGCCTGCTGACCGCTCCCGTGAATCGGCTGAGCCCAGATGAGGAGGAGGAGAGCAAATACCATCAAGTCCACGATAGCGCCGATTCTGCAAGGACAGCCACCAGAAATTCGTGCCAAACGCGGTGCCACACGCGTCTAACGCCACGGCCCCCATCTCCCCAAGCGCCACCCACCCCTTCGAAACCCATTCGGCCTTCGGTGCGGCCCTTCCGCGCCGGGGACCAGATTTCCTCCGGTCCTATCTTAACGAGCGTCTTTTCAACCACTTCCCACCAACCCACACCGTCAGCCGCGAATGGGAGCGAGGAGCCCTTAGGCCCCACCCTCATCATTTCAACAACTTACGGCAAGAAAAACAGTGCCGGAGCAAGCACCCGGACCCGAAATCGGTCCCAGGCACCAATTCCACCGATTCCACACGCATCACGCCACCCCCCCGTTCCGGAAAATCGATGGAACGAACCCACCAACTCGAACAAAACAAACCCCAGGATCCCGGCGGGTCTCGCCGGGCGCGAGCGGTCAAAACCCGGTGTGCCGAGGCATTCGACCCGCGCGGAGCAGGTTCGCACTTTCGTTCCCCTGTGACACAATCAAATCGTCATTTCTCGGCGTGAAAGAGGAGAATGCCCATGGCCCGGTATGCCTTGCTTTTCGTGATGCTGATCGTGATGTGCTGTGCCTCGCCCGCGGCGGACCCGCTCGCCTGGCCGGCGGAGAGCGCCGAAACGCGGCCGTGGAGTTACTGGTGGTGGATGGCGAGCGCGGTCGACACAGGCAACATCACCCGCGAACTGGAGACGTTCCAGCGCGCGGGCTGGGGAGGCGTCCACATCATCCCGATTTACGGAGCGAAGGGATTCGAGAACCGGACGATCGAGTATCTGAGCCCGAAGTGGATGTCGATGCTCGATCACAGCGTGGTGGAAGGGCGGCGGTTGGGGCTGGGCGTGGACATGACACTCGGCTCGGGATGGTGTTTCGGCGGGCCGTGGATCAGCCGCGAACACGCCAACATGGTGGTCGTGCCGAAGGAGACGCCGTCGGGTTGGGAGGCGGGCGTCCGTCCATCGATGCGCGTGAAGCGGGCGGCGCCGGGCGGCGAAGGTTTCATGCTGAATCCGTTGCTGCGCGGCGCGATTGACGCGCATTTGGGGCGGTTTTCCGCCGCATTTGACGACTACCGCGGCGCGATGCCGCGCGCGGTGTATCACGATTCGTTCGAATATCAGGCCAACTGGTCGCCGAATCTGCTGGCGGAGTTCGAGAAGCGCCGGGGCTACCGGTTGCAGGATCACTACGACGTGCTGTTCGGCAAGACCGAAGATGACCGGACACGGCGCGTGAAGGCGGACTACCGGGAAACGCTCTCGGACCTGCTGCTGGACGAATTCACCGTGCCGTGGACGGAGTGGGCACGCGGGCGGCGCGTGCTGACCCGCAATCAGGCCCACGGCTCGCCGGGCAACCTGCTGGATCTCTACGCGCTTGCGGATGTCCCCGAAACCGAGATGTTCCGGCACGACCGGAGCACTCTGATTTCCAAGCTGGCCTCGTCGGCAGCCCACATTCAGGGCCGCCGGATGGTGGCCAGCGAGACGGGCACCTGGATGAAGGAGCACTTCCAGGAGACGCTGGCGGACATGAAGGAACTGATCCAGCAATTGTTCGTCTCCGGCGTCAATCATGTCGTCTATCACGGCTCGATCTATTCGCCGGAAGACGCGCCGTGGCCGGGGTGGCTGTTCTACGCCTCGACCCAGATGAATGCCCGGAACCCGGTCTGGCGCGATGTGCCGGCTCTGAATGCCTGGATTTCGCGGAGCCAGGCGATGCTGCAGCAGGGGGCGAGCGACAACGACCTGCTGTTGTACTGGCCGGTGCACGACGTCTGGCACGAGCCGAAGGGGCTGAACATCAACTTTTCGGTGCATAGCCGGGCGTGGCTGACCGATCAGCCGTTCGGGCGCTTCGCCCAGGGCCTGTACGACCGGGGCTGGACGTTCGATTTCGTGTCGGACCGGCTGTTGGGGGTGGTGGAAGCCGTTCCCGGCGGCGGTCTGAAGACCCCAGGCGCTCGGTACCGGGCGATTCTGGCGCCGCCGGTTCAATATATGCCGCCAGAGACGCTGGAGCGCCTCTTGAAACTGGTTTCGGCGGGCGCGACGGTGGTGTTCGCGGAGGCGATGCCCGGCGATGTGCCGGGGCTCGGGAACCTGGAGGCGCGGCGGGCACGGTTGCAGAAGGCGCTGCGAACCATCCGGTGGATGGGCCGGGCGTCGGGCGATGTCCGGACGGGGTCGATCGGCCGGGGGCGGGTGTTGATGGGCCCGGTGGAAGCGGCGCTGGCGGCGGCGGGGGTCGAGCGGGAGACGCTGACGGACCGGAAAGGGCTCGAATTCATCCGGCGCGTGGATGGCAATGTCCACAGCTACTTCCTGGCGAACCGGAGCGCGGAGCGAGTCGAAGGCTGGGTGCCGCTGGCCCGGAAGGCGGGGGCGGTGGTCCTGTTGGATCCGATGACCGGGGCGGCGGGCGTGGCGGCGACGCGGGCGGCGTCCGGGGGGACGGAGGTGTACCTGCAACTGGACCCCCAGGCGAGCGTGTTTCTGCGCGTGCTGCCGGCGCGTCCGGCCGCCGCGGCGGCGTGGCAATACCGGCGCGCCGGGGAGCGGACAGTGCCACTGGGCGGCGAGTGGCGGGTGGAGTTCATCGAAGGCGGTCCCGAACTGCCGGCGCGGGCAGCGCTTGCGAAGCCCGATTCGTGGACCCGGTTCGCGGGCCCGGCGGGCGAGCGCTTTGGCGGGACGGCGCGCTATTCGACGAGTTTCGACGCACCGGAAGGCGACTGGTATCTCGACCTCGGCGCGGTGCATGAAAGCGCGCGGGTTCGCCTGAACGGGCGCGATCTGGGGACGCTGATCGAGGCGCCGTTCCGGGTGCATACCGGGTCGCTGAAGCCGCGCGGCAACGAACTGGAGATCGAAGTCACGGGTCTGGCGGCGAACCGGATCCGGTATCTGGACCAGCAGAAGGTCGTGTGGCGCAATTTCCACGACATCAACTTC
>DNFG01000487.1 GCA_003487005.1 Bryobacterales bacterium | reverse complement strand
ACCCCATTCGGACCCCATTCGGACTGTCTGTACGCCCGCCCCGGCATTCCACGCTGCAATCTCTGAACGACGAAACCGAGCTGGCAGTTGGGGCTGTCCGCCGGCGGTCAGTCGGCGCGGGGCACGGGCAGGGTGATGGAGCCGAGGGCGCCGGTGCGATTGGAGCGGACGACGAGGCGGACGCGGACGGCTTCGGGATGGATGGCGATGGCGCGGTCGTAGGACATGCCGAACTGGGAGAGTTGGGCGGCCTGGGCGGGGTTGCAGTTGAAGCTGATTTTGTCGGCAAAGGCGCCGATCTGGCGGCCTTCCCGGTCGAACTGGTAGACGCCGGCGGTGGCTTCCACAACAAAGGTCTCGCCCGCCGGAGAGATCAGTTCCGCGGTGTGGACACGGGCGAGGATGCGCGATCCGGCGGCGGGTGATTGCAGTTGGGCGTCGATGCCGATGACGGAGGAGTCGAGTGGGTCGCGGGCGGCGGCGAGCATGGTCTTTTCGGGGTCGGTTTGCCGGATATCGTCGGCGGCGAGAGCGAAATAGCCTTCGCGGTGGCTGGCCGTGAGCCCGCGCTTCTTGACGCGCACGGTGATGCGGCGGTACTTGCCGTCCTCGCGCGGGTTCGGGGCATAATACGCGAGCGTGTAGCTGGACTGTGCGCCTTCGGTGACGTCCTTGAGCGAGCCGAGGATGTCGTTGAGGTCAGTGTAGGCCTTCCCTCCGGTGCGCCGGGCCATCTGGCGGAGCATGGAATTGGTCTCCTGCCAGGGCTGTCCGGAGCCGGGGACGCGGACAGCGGCGTCGAACTCGGGCGCTGCCTGAAGGCCGACGGGGTCGATCGGGTACACGGCGACGTTGGAATTGGTGAGCGCCTTGATGGCCCGGTCGAACTCGGCGTCGAAGGAGCGGAATTCGCCGGTGGTGGTGCGGGTGCCGCGCCAATGGGTCGTGCTGGTGGAGCGGTCCATGCCGGTCTGCATGGGGAAGCCGCCGCTGATCCAGATCAGCGATTTCCAGCCGGGGGTGGAGCCGAGATGGTTGGCGATGGCGGTGAGGGTATCAAAGGTGGCGGTAGCGCGGGCGATGAGGCGGACGGAGTCCTCCCTGGCCCCGGCCCATTTCAAGAGTTCGGCGGCTTCAGGGATGATCTGGTCGAGAGGCGTCTCATCGCCGATGGCGGCGAGAGTCGGGTTGCCCATCGCTTCGATGCGTTTGAGGAGTGCGCCGGCGTCGCCGGTGAAGTCGTGAAAGACCTTGAACCGGTGGCCGAGAGTATAGAGGGCGACGCGGTCGCCGGGGTCGGCGCCCTTCAGGAATTTGATGAGGTTTTCGTAGGCGCGGGCGCGGGCGGCCCAGCCGGTGTTGAGGGAGTCGACGAGGATGACGGTAACGCCGCGGCGAGGGCCGGTGACCTCGGGGCGGTTGGAGACCATGCCGGGCGGGAGTTCGGCGACTGCGGGTTTCTCGCGGCGGTAATCGGCGAAAAACTGGATGGGCTGGGGCTTCTTGTCCTCAAGGACCTCGAAATCGCCCTTTTTGAGGCCCGCGACGGGGTTGCCGGACGAGTCCCGGACGACGACCTCGACCTGGACGAGGCGGGTGGTGGAGCGGAGGACGAGATCGGGGGCCTGGGCCAGACTGGCCGTTGCGATGAGCCCGAGGATGCCGGTGGCGAGAGCCGTGTGTTGAAAATTCACGGGAATACCTCGGAACAGTATATGCGGGCGGGGGTGAAATGGTTGCGGATTTAATCGAGGAGAACTTCCGGGGGCCGTTGACCAGGGCATGGATCCCGGTGGCGTGGGAGGGCGAAGAGGGAGGCGCCAGGGAGCGGGGCGGCTCCCTCCTCGCTTGGGGGGGAGCGGGTTACATATCCATGTAGGGCATTGGAGGCGTGATGTTGTTGAGGCGGGCATAGACGGTCAGGGCACCGCGGTGGTGGGCGGTGTGGTCGGTGATGGCGCCGATGATGACGAAGCGGGGGATTTCGCCGAAGAAGGGGTTGGGGGCGAGGGGGGCGTTCCAATCCTCCTGGGAGGTGGCTTCGGTCTTGGCGCGGGCGGCGGCGAAGGCGCGGTCGAGCCATTCGCGCGCGACGGCGAGGGAGGTCACCGCGGCGGTCTCCTTGGCCGCGGCTTCCCAGTCGGACGAGAAGGCTTCGGGGCGGAAGGCGCCTTCGAAGAACCACTCGATGGTCTGGGCGACATGGGCGACCTGCTGGGCGGCGGTCATGGTGCCTTCGACGGGGGCGAAGTTGGCGACTTCCTCGGTGAGGTTGCGGGTGGAGCGGTTGAAGAACTCCTGGGCGCTTTGGAGTTCCTGAAGGATGGCTTGTTTGTGCATGGTGTGTCCTTTGGGCCGGGGCACCGGCTCAACCAGTAAAACACAGAATGAGGCGCGAGTCATGTAAATTCTTATACATCTTTGATTCGGCGGGCGGGGATCGCATAATAGGGGAAATGCAACGCCGAGAGTTTCTGACAGGAGCCCTGAGTGTGGGGTCCGCCGCGAGGTTGAGTGGGTCGCAGGCCGGGCCGAAGCTGGGGGTGGATCTGTTCAGTCTGCGGCAGCAGGGCTGGGACGCGCACCAGTTTCTGGAGTATTGCGCGAAGCACGGGGCGCGAGTGGTGCATTTTTCGGAGATCCGGTTTCTGGGGTCGCTGGAGGATGATCACGTACGGAAGGTGGGGGAGCACGCGCGGCGGTTGGGGGTGGAACTGGAGATCGGGATGCGGTCGATTTGTCCCACATCGACGGCGTTCGATCCGAAGCAGGGGACGGCGGAGGAGCAGTTATTGCGGGTGGTGCGGGCGGCGGGGATTGCGGGATCGAAGCTGGTGCGGGCATTCCTGGGCAACAGCAACGACCGGAAGACGCCCGGGGGGATCGAGGCGCGGATCGAGGACACGGTGAAGGTGTTGCGGGCGGTGCGGACGCGGGTGATGGACGCCGGAATGAAGGTGGCGATCGAGAATCACTCGGGAGACATGCAGGCGCGGGAGTTGAAGGAGTTGATCGTGGGGGCGGGGACGGATTTCGTGGGGGCGTGTTTCGATTCGGGGAATCCGTGCTGGACGCTGGAGGATCCGCATCTGACGCTGGAGACGCTGGCTCCCTACGTGCTGACGTCGCACATCCGGGACAGCGCGTTGTGGGATGTGGAGGAGGGGACGGCGGTGCGGTGGACGCGAACGGGGGAGGGGAACGTGGACATTGGGGGGTTGATGAAGAAGTACCTGGAGAAGTGTCCGGGGAAGACGATGTCGCTGGAGATCATTGTGACGGGACCGCGGGTGTTCGGGTGGAGGAATCCGGAGTTCTGGAAGGGGTACGAGAACGTGCGGGCGGCGGAGTTTGCGCGGTTTCTGGGGATTGCGGCGAAAGGGAAGCCGTTGCCGGGGCCGGCGGGTGGGCCGAAGGAGCAGGCGGCGGAGCGGGAGCGGGCGGATTTCGAGGCGAGTCTGGAGTGGACGCGGAAGTATCTCGGCGTCTAAATGCGGGCGTAACGCATCATTGGGGGAGGGCGACTAAACAGACATGAAGAGTCAAGTCATTGCAGGATTGCTGTTGGCGGTGGCGGTGGCGGGAGCGCAGCCGCGGCCGGGGATTGTGCGGGAGACGCGGATCCAGTTGAATCGGGGGGACTTCGACGGGGCAGTCAAGGTGGTGGATGCCTACGCGGCGCGGGAAGGGAAGACAGCGGCGTGGCTGGAGGCGTATTCGTGGCTGGCGCGGAACCGGCTGGCGGCGAAGGATTTCGGCGCGGCGAACGACTACGCGGCGAAGACGCGGGAGGCGGCGCTGGCGATGCTGAAGACGCGGGGGGTGGACGATGAGTCGTCGCTGCCGCTGGCGTTGGGGGCGTCGATCGAGGTGATGGGGCAGGCTCTGGAGGCGCAGGGGCAGAAGTCGGAGGCGGTTTCGTTCCTGCAGGCGGAGTTGGCGCGATGGCGGGCGACGAGCATGCGGACGCGGATCCAGAAGAACCTGAATCTGGTGACGCTGGAGGGCAAAGCGGCGCCGGAGGTGGAGATGAAGGAGTGGCTGGGGGCAAAGCCGCCGGCGCTTGGTTCGCTGAGGGGCAAGACGGTGGTGCTGTTTTTCTGGGCGCACTGGTGCGGGGACTGCAAGCAGCAGGCTCCGGTGCTGGCGCGGCTGAAGGAGGAGATGGGCGAGAGGCTGGTGGTGCTGGGGCCGACGCAGCCGTACGGGTACGTGGCGCGGGGCGAGGAAGCGGGGCGGGCGGAGGAGTTGAAGTACATCGAAGAGGTCCGGCTGAAGTTTTATGAAGATGTGGCGGGGATGACGGTGCCGGTGAGCGAGGAGACGTTCAGGAATTGGGGGGCGAGCACGACGCCGACACTGGCGGTGATTGACCCGGCGGGGGTGGTGAAGCTGTATCATCCGGGGCGGATGACTTATGAGGAACTGCGGCCGTATCTAACGCAGGCGGCGAGGACCGAATAAGCGGGCGTGGCGGCACAAATCGAGCGGTTTCTGGCAGGATTTCGGGATTATGGGGAGTTGCACCGGTGGTCGGTGGAGCGGCCGGAGGAGTTCTGGGCGGCGGTCTGGCGGTTTTGCGGGGTGAAGGCGGGGCGGGGGTGGGAG
>DNFG01000414.1:448-3307 GCA_003487005.1 Bryobacterales bacterium | reverse complement strand
GGCGTCGCCGCCGATCGCGCCGGAATCCGCCTGCACGGCGCGGAAGCGCAGGCCCAGGCGCTCGAAGATGCGCGTGTAGGCCTGGCGCATGTTCTCGTACTCCGCCGCCAGGCACTCCGGGGTGACGTGGAAGGAGTAGGCGTCCTTCATCAGGAACTCGCGCGCGCGCATCACCCCGAAGCGTGGCCGGATCTCGTCGCGGAACTTGGTCTGGATCTGGTAGACGTTGACCGGCAGCTGGCGGTAGCTGGACAGCTCGCCGCGGGCCCAGTCGGTGACCACCTCCTCGTGGGTGGGGCCGTAGCAGAACTCGGCGTCCTTGCGGTCCTTCAGCTTGAGGAGCTGGCCGCCGAAGCGCTGCCAGCGGCCGGTCTCCTCCCACAGCTCGCGCGGCTGGATCGACGGCATCAGCAGCTCCAGCGCCCCGGCGCGGTCCATCTCCTCGCGGACCACCGCCTCGACCCGGCGCAGCACCTTCAGGCCCAGCGGCGTCCAGGTGTAGATGCCCGCCGCCAGCCTGCGGATCATGCCGCTGCGCAGCATGAGCTGCTGGCTGACCACGTCGGCATCGGCCGGCGTTTCCTTGGTGGTGTGCAGGTGGAAGCGGGACAGGCGCATGGGCGGGCTGGAGGGCGGGTTCGAAGGGGGCGGCCATGGTAGCGGAGCGGGGAGCAGGGAGCAGTGGTCGGCGAACTGCGTGGGCTGCTTGCGTGGAGACCGCACTTCTCCCTCCCGGCGGCGCGGGGGAAGGGCGGGGAGAGGGCGCTCGTGCTGGCGCAAGGCCCTGTCCTGCTTCGTGTTTCTCCTGGGGCGCTCGATCCCGGACCGGGGCGGCAACACTTCTTGGCCGCCGGCGTGATACGAACGCCCCCGCGCCCCCGTATAAGGGACTGTCAGTGCGGTCCGGCTGGCGGGGCCCGGGCAACCGGGTTGCGATCCGCGTCACAAGTGTCTCTAAACACTTGACTTGACCGGGTACCCCCCCTAGAGTCGCCGCGTCGGGCATCCGCCGTTCAGGTTGCGCTTAGGCTGCGCCGGGAGGGCAGATACAACTTGGCGGGCGCAAGCCCTGTTTCGACACTCAATCTGATGGGAGATGAATCAGATGTCTCGTAAGTTCAATGCTCTTCTGGGCCTGGGCGCCCTCGCTTTCGCCTCCTCCGCTTTCGCGCAGTGCCCGAGCAGCCCGGTTCCGCCGTGGTCGTCGCAGTCCGTTCTGGGCGGCACGGTTGCCATCGTCGCTGGTGGCTATGATGGCACGTCTTGCCGCATGGCTTCGACCATCACTGGCAACATCGGCGGTGCCAGCGCGTTCGTCCGTGACAACACGCCGGCCAGCGAACCGCGCTATCGCGCTCAGTTCCTGATCAATCTGGACACCCTGACCGGCCAGAACACCATCCAGAGCGTGAAGGTGTTCGGCGCGTCGACCGATGCTCCGTTCGGTGGCCAGTCGGAGGTTGTTCGACTCACGGTGGTGGGCAACGTCGCCGGTACTGCCAAGACCTTGGGTGTCTTCACCGTCTGCGAGGGTCAGCCCTCCAATCTGTGCTCGGCGTCCGCTCCGCTGACCGCGGGCACCAACCGCATCGAGATCGACTGGCAGAAGGGCCCCACCGGTTCGCTCCGTGTTTGGGTGAACAACACCAACGAGGGCGCGCCGACCGCGACGCTCAATGGCAACAGCAACAGCTGGGGTGGTGTCGACTTTGCCACTCTCGGCCTGGCGGCTGGCAGTGCAGCCTTCCGAGCTGCCCAGTTGAATCGTGCCGTCGGCTTCGACGAGTTCGACTCGCGTCGCCAGACGTTCATCGGCAATTGATTTTTGGTTGACTTAGGAGATTTAACGAATGAAGCGCGTCCTGTTCGCCTCCATCGCGCTGGCCTTCGGTGCCAACGCGATGGCCCAGACCTGTGCCTCCCCGCTGCCGATCCAGTCGAATTCGGCTGTGTCGGGTGATACCTGCACCGCAAGCAACACGCTGCCTGGCTACGGTGGCATTCCGAGCCCGCAGACCGAGATCATCTATAGTTTCGTGGCTCAGAGCGCCAATGCAACGATCTCCCTGGCGCATACCGGTGCCCCGTTCGGTGCCACGATGTTTGTGATGCCGTCTCCCTGCTCGTCGTCCACCGACCCCATTGCTCTGGGTGATTTCACCACGCCGATGCCGGTCAATGGTCTGACCAACGGAGCGACCTACTACGTCATCATCACCGGCGATCCGGGCGGCCCGGCTGACGCCTGCGGTCCGTTCACCGCGACCGTCACCGGCATCCTGCCGGTCGAGCTGCAGAGCTTCTCGGTCGACTGATTCCGCGCGGGTCGCTGGCGGCCCACGTTGGTTTCGAAAGCCCGGCGCAAGCCGGGCTTTTTTCTTGTCGGCACCGGGCGACGGCATCGCCGCGGGGTCGGGCGTGCGCCGACTCCCGCAGCCCTCCGTCCTGCGATGACGAGGACTCAGTCGACCGGCGTGGCGGAGGGCCCCACCGTTTCCAGGCCAGTGGCAGCAGGATCCTGGCACGGTCGTTCACACGAGCAGAGGACGCTTTCCGGGCTGGAGCGCACTGACGTCGGAACCGGTACCGGGCTTGATCCGGCGATCCCGACGGCAAGGACAGATGTCGCAGATTGCATCGGTCCAGCGTTGCCGCGGCCATTGAAGGAGACCTTGCGGGCAAGCCCGGCACGCCATTCGGGTCACCCCTTCAGCGCGTTTGCGCCGGGTGCCCCGGGGGACATGTCGCGCCAAATGCGGGCAGGGAGAGCAGCCGCGATTCCGCGACAGCACTTGGTCGCCGGACACGAAAAAGGCCCGCATCTCTGCAGGCCCTTGGTGACTGGCTCCCGAGGTCAGA
>DNFG01000414.1:0-190 GCA_003487005.1 Bryobacterales bacterium | reverse complement strand
TCTAACCGGCTGAGCTACTCGGGATCGGGTCAGGGGCGGGATTGTGACGGCAGCGGATCGGCCCGTCAAGCGCAAGGGCGCGTGGCAGCCAGTGTCTGGCGGCAGGTTGCCAAGGCCCTCGCCGGGGTTCCGGTGCCCAGGTGTTGACGGATGCCGGCGGAGTCCCCATACTTCGCCGCCTCGCGCCCGT
>DNFG01000050.1 GCA_003487005.1 Bryobacterales bacterium | reverse complement strand
ATCGTCGAAATCCAGCAGGCCCTCACCCCAAAGAAGTCGACGGCGAAAAAGACCACTCGAAAGAAAACCACAACCGCCAAACGCCGCGCCCCCGTTCGCCGCGCACCCGCCCGCCAGGCGACCCCCGACCGCGATCGCATCGTCGAAATCCAGCAGGCCCTCACCGAACGCGGCTACCCCGTCGAACCCACCGGCACCTGGGGCCCCCAATCCGTCGCCGCCCTCAAACAGTTCCAGGAAGAACACGACATCAAGAATCTCTCCGGTCGCGGCAAACTCGACCCGCTCACCCTGATCGCCCTCGGCCTCGGCCCGAAACATGAGCCTCCAGCCCCGGCGGTCCCCACCCCTCCGGAATCCCCGGAACCCCCAGCAGTGCCCACTCCCAACCAGGAAGGTCAGAACCCATGATTATCGGCGTCCCCCGTGAAGTCAAAGACCATGAATCCCGTGTCGGACTAGTCCCCCACGGCGTCTCCGCGCTCGTCGAAGCAGGCCACGAAGTCATCGTGCAGACCCGCGCCGGCGCCCTCTCCTCCATCCCCGACGAGGAATACACCAGCGCCGGCGCCCGCATCGTCCCCACTGCCGCCGACGTCTGGAACGCCGCCGATATTGTCGTCAAGGTCAAGGAACCCCAACCCTCCGAATTCGGCTACTTCCGCCCGAACCTCACCCTGTTCACCTACCTCCACCTCGCACCTCTCCCCGAATTGACCCAGGCCCTCATGGCCTCCGGCGTCGCCTCCATCGCCTACGAGACCATCCAACTCCCCGACGGTTCCCTGCCCCTGCTCACCCCGATGAGCGAAGTCGCCGGCCGTATGTCCGTCCAGATCGGCGCCCAGTACCTCGAAGCCCCCAACGGCGGCCGCGGCGTTCTGCTCGGCGGCGTCCCCGGCGTCGCCCCCGCCAATGTCGTTATTCTCGGCGGCGGCGTCGTCGGCCACCAGGCCTGCAAGATCGCCGTCGGCATGGGCGCCAACGTCACCATCATCGACAAGAATCTAAACCGCCTCCGCGAACTCGACGACATCTACAACGGCGTCGTCATCACCCTCGCCTCCAACCCCTGGACCATCACCGAATCCCTCAAAACCGCCGACCTCGTCATCGGCGCCGTCCTCATTCCCGGCGCCGCCGCCCCCAAACTCGTCACCCGCGAAATGGTGTCCCAGATGAAGCGGGGCGCTGTCATCGTCGATGTCGCCGTCGATCAGGGCGGCTGCTGCGAAACCTCAAAGCCCACCACCCACACCGACCCCGTCTATTACGTCGATAATGTCCTGCATTATTGCGTCTCGAATATGCCCGCCGCCGTGCCCCACACCTCCACTTACGGGCTGAATAACGCCACCTTCCCCTACCTGATGCAACTCGCCAATAAAGGCGTCAAACAGGCCATCGCCGCCAGTCCCGCCCTCGCTCTCGGCGTCAATACCTACGCCGGCAAGTGCGTCTACCCCGCCGTCGCCGAATCCCAGGGCATCGTGTGCACCCCGCTAGACAGCCTGATCTAATTTCGCCAGGCCCTTGACGGCCATCCCGCTCTGGCGCGGGTCCGCCCTCTAGGTCGCCCGCGCCAGCAGCGCGCCCCAGTGAAAGCCAGCCCCAAACCCCGCAAAGACCACCGGTTCGCCCGGCGTGAACGTGTGCTCCCGGCACCACTCCGCCGCCGCAATCAGCATCGACGCCGACGACGTATTCCCGTACCGGTCAATGTTCGAATAGAACCGCTCCGAAGGCACTCCCAGCGCCTCCGCGATCCGCACAATCAGATTCTGGTTCGCCTGATGCATCAGGAATGCCGACACCTGGTCCGGCAGAATCCCATGCCGCTCCAGCACCGTGCGGATCGAACCCGGGATCTTTCGCGACGCCTGCAAAATCACTGAACGCCCGTTCATCCGGATCGGCGAATCCGCCTCCGCGTACAGATCCTCGGAAAAACTCCCGTCGCTCGCGATCTGCGAGTCCACCACCTCGCACATCCCCGACTCCGGCGACACCAGACACGCCCCCGCTCCATCCCCGAACAGGACCGCCACCCCCCGCTCCTGTGGCTCCCGCGCCACCAGGCGCGACATCTTCTCCGCACCGATCACCAGAATCTCGCCCACCTGCTCCGCCAGTTTGCTCGCCAGCGACATCGCAAAGAGGGAACCCGCGCTCGCCAGAGGCAGATCGATCGCCGGAATGTCCTTGAGACCCAGCTTTTCCGCCGCCGCCGAAGCCGGCCCCGGGAACTGGCGTTCGCTGCTCCCGCTTGTCACCAGCAGCATCTTCACCGACGACGCCAGCGCCCCCGCCCGCTCCAGGCAGTCCGCGCCCGCGCGCGCCGCCATGTCGGCCACCGTCTCCGTGTCGCTCGCGAAGCGCCGCTCGATGATGCCCGAGACGTTCTTTACCCATTGCGCGTCCGTGCCCACCCATGACGCCGCTTCTTCGCTGGTCACTACCCGCTCGGGCAGCCAACTGCCAAACGCTTTAAGAAATGCCATTCAGTTTATTCCCGGCTGTCCAGGTACTCTTCTATCCGTTCGATGGTGTCGAACTTGCGCGGATTCAAATCCGCATCCGGTATCGTGATGCCGAACTCCTGCTCCAGCGCCGACAGCACGTCCGGTAACCCGAACGAATCAAGATAGCCGGTCTCAAACAGGGAGACTTCCGGCCCCGGGAGATCCTCGTTCTTCGCAACTCGCCGCAATATCGCGCTAATTCTGGCTCGACGATCCATTCTCGTTGCTTCCTGTCCACTGCCGGCGCAGTATGGAGAACGCTCCATACTGGCCCATCAACATTTCGTACAACGACTCGCCGATCATCCGGTATCCCGGCGCGGTGAAGTGCACGAAGTCGGCTTGGGCAAAACCGGCGTTGACCCATTGTCGCATGCTCCCCTTGCCCCCCATCGTGGACCGTAAATCCCAGAATGCACACGCCCGCCCCAACGCCGCCGTCCGCTGCGCCTCCACGATCCGGTCCACCCCTTCGTGCGTCTTCCACCCGCTCCGCAGACGGATGCTCTGGTCCGGTGGACCCAGCACCAGAATGCTCGCCGTCGGCGAAGCCGCCCGCAATCGCTCCAGCAGTGATTCGAACGCCTCCAGGTACGTCTCGTACGTCCAGTCCTTCCGCCGCGCCTCGTTCGTTCCGTACGCCAGCACGATCAACGCCGGATTCCGCCGACCAATGTGTTCCCTCAGCAAATCCTCGTCCCACAACAGCAGCAGATCCGCCTGCGCCCCGTTGATCCCCAGCGTCTCCCACGTCACCCCCGCCTCGTTCTCCACCACCCAGCCGAACAGCCGCACCGGCCCGCCGCCCTTCGTCGTCAACACAAACTTGTGCGGCCCAGGCTCCAGATCCGCTGAAAAATACCCCGGCCCCGCTTCCCCTTCGGTATCCACGACCCCCAGTGACTCCCCATCCACCTCCACCGAGAAGCGGCCACCCTTCGGCTGCTGATAATAAAACACTTCCACCCGCGCCCCTTCCGCCTCCAGCGTCAGCGTCTGCCCCGCGCGCACCGTGCTCAAACTGACCCCCGCCAGTCCGTTCCGCCCGTCCGTCGTCCGGTTCAGCAACCCCGATGGCGTCCAGTACCGGCTCATCGTCGCCTTCGTGTCCCACCGCCGGAACCCCCTAAACGGCCGACCCGCCTGAATGAATCCCGGTCCCCCGTTGCCAAATACCCCCTGAAACTTCACCCGCAACGCCGCGGGCCAGTCATCCGACGCCGTGTGCGAATCCCCGAACTGCAACACCCGCAAGACTTCCCCAGGCGCCTCCTGATGTCTGTACAATTGCTCAAAAAATGGGACTAGCGCCGCCGGATTTTCGATCCCCGCCTCCTGCGCCGCCACCAGACTCGCCTGCACCTGTTCCGCCGCCGCCGCCTTCTGTGCCGCTGTCACCACCGGCCGGCGAACCGCCCGCCTCCGCACCGTCCGCCGCTTCGTCGTCTTCTTTGGGGCTGCTTTCTTCGCCGCCGGCGCCGCCGCCTTCTTCGTCGTTTGCGCCTCCACCGCCGGCCCCGCCGCTACCAGTCCACCCAGCAGCAACGCCGCCAACAGGCGAAAACGCCCCGTCATCAGGGCCTGGCCTCCGCGATTTCAGCGCCCCGCAGCAGCCGGAGCTTGTAAAGGTTATACCCGCGCATCAATGACCGTTCCAGCAGATTCGCCACGATCCGCCCTCCCGCCGGCAGCGGATGAATGAAGTCCGCGCTCACCAGCCGGGGCTGAATCGAGTACCACTTCCCCATAGTACCCGCTCCGCCCATTGATGCAAACGTATTAAAAAACGCACACCCCTCCTCCAGCGCCACCTCCCGCTGGATCTTCACCAGTCCCGGCAGCGCCGGCACCGTCCCAATCTCCCCCGCACTCTCCCGCACACCCCGGTCCATCGGGCTCATCACCAGCACCGGCGTTCCCGGCAGCGCCCGCTTCACCCGCTGAATCATCTTCCGCACGTCTTCCCGGTAGGTCGTCGCCACATACCTGTCGAAACCGCTCTCGTTCGTCCCGTAATTCAATACCACCAGCGACGGCCGCACGCCCCGCAATTGCGCCGCCCAGTGCGCCTCGTTCTGCGAATAGACCAGCGTCGCCGCCGATGCCCCGTTCAACCCCAGACTGTCGTAAATCACCCCCGGCCCCGAACCCTCAAACGACACCGCAAACACCCGCACCGGCCCCCGCTTCACCACCAGTTCCACCTCCCTCGCCCCTCCCGGCAGCGCCACCGTCCACCATCCCGGCGCCGCCACCTCGCTCCCCGTCTCCACCGCCGCAATCTCCTCGCCCTCCACCTCCACCGACATCAACCCGCCCCCCGGACCCCGTGCATAATGCACCACCATCCGCTCGTGACCCCGGCCCCGCAACGTGAACTCCGTCGAC
>DNFG01000518.1 GCA_003487005.1 Bryobacterales bacterium | reverse complement strand
GTCAATCGCCGTCAGCCGCGCCGCCGCCAGCGGCGACAACTTCGGCCGCGCCTTCGGATCCACCGGCAACCCCGGCTGTCCATCCAGAATCGCCTGCAAGCCCGCCCGCGCCGCCCGCCTCAACGGCGCATCCCCCGACGCCGCCGCCCGCGATCTCGCCACCCAACTCGACATCGCCGCCCTTCTCCACGAACCCGCCCGCGAACTCAGCGTCGGACAGCAACAGCGTGTCGCCGCCGCCCGCGCCTTGATGGGCAACCCCGAACTCGTCATCGCCGACGAACCCACGTCCGCCCTCGACCACGACCACCGCGCCCAGTTCCTCGAAACCCTCTTCCAGTGCTGCCAGCGCGCCGGGTCCACCCTCCTGTTCGTCTCCCACGACCGCTCCCTGGAACCCATGTTCGACCGCGCCCTCTCCCTCCCGGAACTCCAGCGGAGGCCCGCATGAAAACCCTCTGGTCCCTCGCCGCCCAGTCCCTCTGGAGCCGCCGCCTCACCTCCGGCCTCACCGTCCTGTCCATCGCCCTCTCCGTCACCCTCCTGCTCGGCATCGAAAGCGTCCGCACCGGCGCCCGCGACAGCTTTTCCAACACCATCTCCGGCGTCGATCTCATCGCCGGCGCCCGCGGCGGTTCCCTCCAACTCCTCCTCTACACCGTCTTCCGCCTCGGCTCCGCCACCAATAACATCAGCTACGAAACCTACGAGCGCTGGTCCAATCACCCCGCCGTCGCCTGGACCATCCCCTACTCCCTCGGCGACTCCCACCGCGGCTTCCGCGTCGTCGGCACCAACGGGAATTTCTACAAACACTTCCGCTACCGCCGCGACCGTGGCATCGAATTCGCCGAAGGACGCGCCCCCACCGGCATGTTCGAAACTGCCCTCGGTGCCGAAGTCGCCCGCTCCCTCGGCTACACCACCGGCCAGAAGATCGCCATCACCCACGGCCTCGCTGGCGACCTCCTCCAGCACGACGACAAACCCTTTACCGTCACCGGCATCCTCGCCCGCACCGCCACCCCCGTCGACCGCTCCCTCTACGTCACCCTCGAAGGCATCTCCGCCGTCCACGTCGATTGGGAATCCGGCGCTCCCCCCATGCCCGGAGACGAAGTCCCCGCCGAACAACTCGAGCGGGAAGGCGTGAAGGTCGAGCAGATCACCGCCTTCCTCGTCAGCGCCAAGCGCCGCATCGACGCCCTCCGCCTCCAGCGCGACATCAATACTGACGCGAACGAACCCATGATGGCCGTGATTCCAGGCGTTGCCCTCGCCGAAATGTGGCGCACCATCGGCTACGGCGAAACCGCCCTCGCCGTCACCGCCGTCTTCGTCCTCATCGCCGGACTCCTCGGCATGATCGTCGCCCTCTATACCTCGCTCGAAGAGCGCCGCCGCGAAATGGCCGTGCTCCGCGCCATCGGCGCCCGGCCGTCTTCCATCATCCTGCTGCTTGTCGCCGAATCCGCCCTGCTCACCTTCGCCGGCGTCGTCGCCGGGCTGGGACTGACCTACGCCGCCCTTTTCCTCGCGCAGGCGCCCGTCGAACAGGCAGTCGGGCTCACGCTCACCATCGGAGCCCCGTCCCAACTCGCCTGGATTTACGTCGCCGCCATCCTCGCCGCCGGCATCCTCGTCGCCCTCCTGCCCGCCTGGAAGGCCTACCGCAATACCCTCGCCGACGGCCTCAGCGCCCGCCTCTAGCTCAGATCCAGACGTGCTCTTCCGGACCGTCGATCCGCGGCGAGTCCTCCACCTGCGAAGCCTGCAGGTAATACATCGCGTCCAGCTTCGCCAGATAGTAGAAAGGCAGTTCTCCGAAACTCGGCGTCTGCGGGTTCGGCTGGTATACCACCACCGCCAATCCCACCACCGTCGCCCCCCGCTCCTCGATCAGCCTCCGCAACTCCGTCAACTTCTTCCCCGAGCGCAGGATGTCGTCCACCAGCAGCACCTTCTCCCCCGGTTGCGGCTCCTGGTACGGGCGGAACCGCAATGGCCCCCCCTCCTCGCCCCGCTCGGCCCAATACACCTGCTTCGCCCGCAGCGCCTCGCACAACCCGAACGCCACCGGCAGACCGCCCGTCGCCGGCGAAACGATCGATAGCTCCGATGTCATCGCCCGGATGTCGGAATGTGCCCGCAATTTGCGGCTCAACGCCACACACAGCGTCTTCGAATGCTCGAAGTGCCGCATCGCCAGCGCCACCTGCAGATACAGGTCCGAGTGCAGCCCGTTCGCGTACACAAAATGGCCGCGCCGCAGCGCGCCCGTCTGCTCCAGCAGTTGAATCACTTCTTCTTGCGTGGGGATCAGTTCCATGGTGTTTAATGTGCTCCCTTGCCGGTCAACACCCGCGGGATGGTTCGCAACATAATGCTCCAGTCCAGCCTGAGCGACCAGGCGTCGATGTAGGCCAGGTCCAGCCTCATCCATTCGTCAAAGTCGAGCGCGTCCCGCCCCGCCAGCGCCCAAAGGCAGGTCAGCCCTGGACGCATGCGCAACCGGCGGCGCTGCCACCGCTCATATTCTGTCACTTCCGTGGGCACCGGGGGGCGCGGCCCCACCAGCGCCATCTCCCCCTTCACCACGTTCCATAACTGCGGCAGTTCATCCAGCGAGTACCGCCGCAAAAACCGCCCGAACTTCGTCACCCGGGGGTCATTTGGCACCTTGAATGCCGTCTTTTTGACGTTCAAATGCGCAATCTGCGCCTGCAACTGCTCCGCGTTCGCCACCATCGTCCGGAACTTGTACAACCTGAACCGCCGCCCGTTCAATCCGCAACGCTCCTGTGAATACAATGCCGGACCCGGCGACGTCGCCCGGATCACCAGCACCACCAGCGCCAGCAGCGGCGCCAGCACCACCAAAGCCCCCGCCGACAACAACAGATCCGTCGCCCGCTTCGCCACCAGCCTCAACTCGTCGTGCGGCGCCGCCGCGAACGTCAGCAGCGGCGTGTCCTCCGCCAACCGGTCCAGCGTCACCCGCCGCCGCACATGCGGGAAAAACGCCACATCCACCCGCACCCGGACACCTTCCTCATCGCACAGCAGAAAAACATCCTCCAGCCGCGCCAGTTGCTGCGAATCCACCGCGAACAAAATCTCGTCCACCACCCGCGTCTCCAGCAGCGATGCCAGTTCCGAATAGCGGTGCACCGGGTATTCCCGGTCCAGCCTCATCCGCCCCGGCGCGTCATCCAGAAATCCCAGCAACTCCAGCCCGTAGTCGCGCGACTGCAGCACCTGCCCCGCCAGGCTCCGCGCCCGCGCCGTCGTCCCCGCGATCAACAGATACCGCCGCGTCGCCAGCCCCCGCGCCACCCGTGGCGCCACCCCCCGGACCGCCAGCCGGAAAACCGTGTCAAACAGGAACGCGTAGCCGAAGAAGAGCGCCAGAAATGGCCGGCTCAGGTCCAGTCGCAGCACGAACCCGAACACCACCACCGCCGTCCCCGCCAGGAATGTCTGCCGCGCCGCGCCCGCCACCACCGCCCACGGCGGCGCCGTCAGGATCGGGTCATACAATCGCGACCACAACGCCACCAGCACCCACGCCCCCACCGAAAACAGAATCACCAACAGCTTTGTTGGGACGTCCAGGTAGAACAACCGCTCCAGATCCAGGTGCGTACGCGTCGCGTATGCCGCCTCCAGCGCGAGCCAGGTCAGGAAAACGTCAGAAGCCCCGAACCAGAGGCGGAGCCGGCGGTTTTGGCGGCCGAACACGGTTGCCTTTGCAGCATACCACGCAACAACGCCACCCGGCAGATCCGTTCACACGATTAAGAAAAAAATCCTCAGCCAATAAGTCATTGCCAAACAACACGTTACAGCCACCCCTCCAGCCCGGGCAGCCGTTTCTTCAATCCCTCCATTCCACATTGGTAGCGCCATGAAGAATAGTGCTCGAAACAGGACCCTGCCGGAACCTCCGGTCTGCGTCGACCCTAAAACCGCCGACGAACTCAGCCAGGCCATCGCCTGTATCGTTCGGGAACTTCGCGCGGG
>DNFG01000078.1 GCA_003487005.1 Bryobacterales bacterium | reverse complement strand
CAGGGCATCACCTTCACCGTCTACGGCAAGAGCGAGGGCACCGAGCGCATCTTCCCCCACGACCTCCTCCCCCGCATCCTCTCCGGCGCCGAATGGGCCCGCATCGAAGCCGGTCTCGTCCAGCGCATCACCGCCCTCAACGAGTTTTTGCGCGACATCTACCACGAACAGCGCATCCTCAATGATCGCGTCGTTCCTCGCGAACTCGTCTACACCTGCCCCCACTTCCGCCGGGAAATGCGCGGCGTCCCCGTCCGCCGCAACGCTTACGTCACCGTCGTCGGCTCCGACCTCGTCCGCCTCCCCTCCGGCGAATTCGCCGTCCTCGAGGACAACCTCCGCGTCCCCAGCGGTGTCAGCTACATGCTGACCTCCCGCCAGGTCATGAAGCGCGTCACGCCGGTCCTGCTTCGCGATTGCGGCGTCCGCCCCATCGACCACTACCCCCGCGAACTCCTCGAAACCCTCCGCTCCCTCGCCCCCGAAGGCCGCCACGACCCCAACATCGCCCTGCTCACCCCCGGCGTCTTCAACTCCGCCTACTTCGAACACGCCTACCTCGCCCGCCAGATGGGCATCGAACTCGTCGAGGGCCGCGACCTCACCGTCCACGAAAACACCCTCTATATGCGCACCACCGGCGGCCTCCGCCGCGTCGATGTCGTCTACCGCCGCATCGACGACGACTTCGTCGATCCCCTCGCCTTCCGCCGCGACTCCATCCTCGGCGTCCCCGGCCTGTTCAATGCCTACCGCGCCGGCAACGTCACCCTCGCCAACGCCATCGGTACCGGCGTCGCCGACGACAAAGCCGTTTACGCCTTCGTCCCCCGCATCATCAAGTACTACCTCAAGCAGGACCCCATCCTCCCCAACGTCGAGACCTTCCTCATGTCCGACCCCAAGGAGCGTGAACACGTCCTCGGTCAACTCGACCAGATGGTCGTCAAGGCCGTCGGCGAGAGCGGCGGCTACGGCATGCTCATCGGCCCCCACGCCTCCCCAAAGGAGCGGGAGGACTTCCGCGCCCGCGTCCTCGCCAACCCGCGCAACTACATCGCCCAGCCCACCCTCCAGCTTTCCTCCGCCCCCTGCCTCATGGACGGCTTCCAGATCGAACCCCGCCATGTGGACCTCCGCCCTTACGTCCTGTTCGGCAGCAAGGTGACCGTCGTCCCCGGCGGCCTGACCCGCGTCGCCCTCCGCCGCGGTTCCCTTGTCGTCAATAGCAGCCAGGGCGGCGGCAGCAAAGACACCTGGGTGCTTCAGTAACTCCGGAGACCAACCCTTTATGCTGAGCCGAGTCGCCGACAGCCTCTTCTGGATGAGCCGCTACCTCGAACGCGCCGAGCAGATCGCCCGCCTCGTCCATGTCCACCTCAATCTCCGCCTCGAACAACCCGCCGAGATGAACGCCACCCGCTGGTCCCGCGTTCGCGCCACCCTCAACCTCGACGACCCCTCCGGATCCGAAGATCTCGCCGAAGTCCTCGACCAGATGTGCTTCAACCCCGGTAGCCGCTCCTCCATCGTCAATGCCATCATGGCCGCCCGCGCCAATGCCCGCCAGGTTCGCGAACAGATCAGCTCTGAAATGTGGGAACAGATCAACCGCCTCTACCACCACGTTCGCAGCCTCCCCCACGACGGCGGCGCCCACGCCGAACCCGAAGAATTCCTCGAATCCGTCATGGAAGGCGCCCACCTGTTCCGCGGCCTCACCGACTCCACCATGAGCCACGGCCACGGCTGGCACTTCATCCAGCTCGGCCAGTTCCTCGAACGCTCCCTCAACGTCGCCTCCATCATGCACGTCCATTTCCAGCACTTCTGGGAGACTCCCCTGCCCGCCTTCGACGACGAGCCCAGCGCCATGGACTACCCCGAGTGGATCGGCATCCTGAAGTCCGCCACCGCCTTCGAGGCCTACTGCAAAGTTCACACCCCCCGCATCCTGCCCCGCCACGTCGCCGATTTCCTCCTGCTCAGCCCCGTCTTCCCTCATTCCATCCGCTTCTCCGTCGAACGCATGCAACATGCGCTCGTCCAGATCTGCGAGGAAAGCCCCAGCCGCCGCGTCAGCAAGGTCCTCCGCCTCGCCGGACGCCTCCAGGCCGTCCTCAGCTACTCCCAGGTCGATGAAGTCCTCGGCGCGGGTCTCGATCAGACCCTCGGCGATGTCCGCCGCCAGACCATGCAGATCCACGCCGGCCTCCACCAGGCCTTCATCAGCTATCCCGTCGAAGCCGCCCTTGAGGTCTGACCCCATGTACTATCGCATCCGCCACCTCACCCGCTTCCGCTACAGCGCCCCGGTCTCCGAAAGCTTGATGGAAGTCCGCATGCACCCCCGCACCGAAGCCCATCAGCGCTGCCTCGACTACCAACTCGCCGTCACGCCCAAGGCCGGCATCCACACTTACCGCGACTTCCTCGCCAACTCCATCCACCACTTCGGCATCCCCGGCCACCACCGCCAACTCCAGATCATGGCCGAATCCGTCGTCGAAATGAAGCCCTGGCACGACCTCCCCTACTTCCTCGCCCCGGGAGCCTGGGCCGAACTCGATCGCATGGTCTACCTCGGCGATACCCTCGAAATGCTGCTGCCCAGCCACTACGCCAGGCCCACCACGGCCCTCGAACGGCTCATGCACGAACTCGGCGCCGTCCGCCGCGACGACCCCCTCAGCCTCCTCCGCGAACTCAATACCCGCATCTTCGAAAAATTCGAGTACGTCCCCCGCTCCACCCGCGTCGACTCCCCCATCGACGACGCCCTCAACCAGCGCGCCGGCGTCTGCCAGGACTTCGCCCACATCATGATCGCCATGGTCCGCCAACTCGGCATCCCCTGCCGCTACGTCAGCGGCTACCTCCACCACCGCGAACAGGACCACGACCGCTCCAGCGACGGCGCCACCCACGCCTGGGTCGAGGCCCTCCTCCCCGAACTCGGCTGGGTCGGCTTCGATCCCACCAATAACCTCCTCGCCGGCCACCGCCACATTCGCACCGCCATCGGCCGCGACTACAACGATGTCCCACCCACCCGCGGCGTCTTCAAAGGCGAGGCCCAATCCGATCTCACCGTCACCGTCGCTGTCTCCGCCTGCCGCGAACTCCCCCCGGAACTCGCCGAACTCGTCGTCTCCACCGACGACTCCTTCCCCCAGGGCGTCATGGCTCTTGCCAACGAAGAAGCCGACATCCTCGCCGCCATCGAGCGAGAACAGCAGATGCAGCAGCAACAGCAGCAGCAGTAGCCGCCACCCTCACGCGCAGGAATTAAACACACCCACCCCGCCCAGCCGGTTGATCCCGTCAAACGCCGCTGTCTTGTAGCACTCCGCCAGCGTCGGATAGTTGAAAACCGTCTCCACGAAGTAGTCCACCTTCCCGCCAAACGCCAGCACCGCCTGCCCGATGTGCACCAGTTCGCTCGCCCCTTCTCCGATAATGTGCACCCCCAGCAGTTGCCGTGTCCCCGTGTCGAACATCAGCTTCAACAACCCCGTCGTGTCCCCGATGATCTGCCCCCGCGCAATCTCGCGATATCGCGCCTTCCCCACCTCGTACGACACCCCCTCCTGCGTCAATTCCTCCTCGTTCCGGCCCACCATCGAGATCTCCGGGATCGTGTAGATCCCGTATGGGAACAACTCCGGCACCGACGTCGCCGCAATCCCTAGGGCATGGCACACCGCCAGCCGACCCTGTTCCATCGACGTCGATGCCAGCGAAGGAAAGCCGATCACATCCCCCACTGCGTAAATGTGCGGTTGACCCGTCTGATAGCGCCCGTTCACCGCGATCCGTCCCCGGCTGTCCGGCTCCAACCCCGCCCGCTCCAGGTCCAGCCTCGCCGTGTTGCCCGTCCGCCCGATCGAATACAAAGTCTTGTCACTGACAATCTGCTTCCCGCTCTCCAGCAGAATCCGCACTTTGTGCCCGTCGTCGTCCTCCATCACCTCCACGCCCCGCACGCTCTCCCCCAATCGCAAAGTGACCCGGTTTTCGCGCAAATGATAGGCCAAAGTGTCCGCAATCTCCGCGTCCACGAACGGCAAAAGCCGCGGGCGCCGGTCGATCAGCGTCACCCGGACCCCCAACGCCGCGAACATCGACGCGTATTCGCAACCAATCACCCCCGCCCCGATCACCGTCATCGTCCGCGGCAACTCGTCCAGTTTCAGAATGTCGTCCGATGTCAGCACTGTCCGCCCGTCGAACGGAATGTGCTCGTCCCGGGTCGCTTCCGTCCCCGTCGCAATGATGATGCTCGCCGCCGTGATCGTCCGCTGCCCCGCCCCGTCCACACCCTCCAGCCGCAATGTGTGCGCATCAGCGAAAGATGCGTTCGCGGGGATCACATCCACATGATTTCGCAGGAGTTGATGCCGTGTGACGTCGATTTCGTGCCGGACCACCGCGTCCACCCGCGCCAGCAGATCCTGCATCGTGATCCGCTGCCTCACCGTGTGCGAAAGCCCGTAAAACTCCCGCTCCCGGTACCCCGACAGATCCAGTACCGCCTCGCGCAGCGTCTTGGACGGGATCGTCCCCGTGTTGACGGACACCCCGCCCAGCACCGTCTTCTTCTCCGCCAATCCCACCCGGCGGTTCAACTTCGCCGCCTGAATCGCGGCCCGCTGCCCAGCGGGCCCCGATCCAATCACAAAGAGATCATAGTCGAAATTACGCAAGGAAGGATTCATCGGTTTTCGCCGCGAGGACACGCGACTCTCCCGATCTTACCAGCCAATCCCCTCCAGCCGTTACAGGCCCGTCGGCGTCTTGGTCTCTTCTTCTTCCTCGGTCTCTTCGCCTTCGATTTCAACTCGAACCGGCTGCTCAATCAGCCGCGGTTCCTTGCCCTTGGTCAACACCATCAGACGATAGCGAACCCCGGGCTTCACGTTCGCCGGAATCTTGCACGTGATCGTCGTGTCCGTCTGCGTCAGCATCGGCGTCTTGATGTCCGTCTTGCCATCCGTGAAGTACAACTCCGCCACCAGGTCCTTCCCGATGTGCTCGCCAGTCACTGTAATCTCAGTTCCTGCCTTGCCCAGCATCGGTTCCACCTGCGTGAAGCGCGGCGTCGCCTCCTGTCCAAACAGAACCGGCACGGCGAGAGCCAGAATCATCACGGGCGCGAACCTTTTCCAAGAGAAGCGCATCCGAATACCTCCTGACTTGATGCTAGGACTTCTTTGTCCGAAATGCAAGCCCTTTGGTCCTGATTAGCAAATTTTCACGCAAGCTTCTGATTCCAAAAGGAAAAGACCGGCTTCCGCCGGCCCTCTTCCTCACTCTGGAATCCGCGCTCTCAGCGCTCCCCGGGGTTGCTCAGGTGCAATCCCTTGTGGATCGCATACAACGCCAGTTCAAGCCGGTCCGACACCCCCAACTTGTCGAAGATGTTGTGCAGGTGGTTCTTCACCGTCTGCTCGCTGATGAACATCTTCTCCGCCATCTCCTTGTTCTTGAACCCCTGCGCCACCAGCGCCACAATCTCACGCTCCCGCGCACTCAGCGGCGACCGCTCCCGCACCCGGCTCCCTGCTGCCGCCCCCCCACCTTCGCCCACTGTCGCAAACTGCCGCATCACCGCCGCCGTCGTGTGCGAATCCAGCCAGATCTCCCCCCCATGCACCTTCCGGATGCTCTTCACAATCAGATCCGCCGAAGTCTGCTTCAACACGATCCCGCAACACCCCAACTTCATCGCCTGAACAAACTCGTTCTTGTCCTCCGACGCCGTCAGGACAATCACCTTCGCCTTCGTCTTGTTCGTGTGCTGCATCGTCTGCAGCGTCCCCAACCCGTCCAGGTTCGGCATCCGCAGGTCCAGCAAAACAACGTCCGGCGCCAGCTCGTCCAGTTTGTCCAGCAGATCCCGCCCGTCGCACGCCTCGCCCACCACTTCGATGTCATCCTCCAGACTCAGAAGCTTGTTTAACCCGTCCCGCACGATCGGATGATCGTCCGCAATCACCACCCGGATCTTCCCCGAAGCCTCCGGCTCATTCCCTTCCGCAGCGTTGATCATGTTTTCTTCCGGCATCGTGTTCACCAGGTTCATGGGTCTTCACCGTCTCCTTAGCCTTCATTCTAAAGAGCCGGGCTTACTGATCACCTTAGCAATCCATCCCATTCGCTTGAGTAACTTCACTGAGAGCCGCCTCGGGAAATGGTCCTAAGGTGTAAGTATTTCTATAGTACTCCCATTCCCGAGGACCCGGAACCCGCAAGCCGACCGGCCTACCCCCTCACTCCGTGTTGTTTGGATTCGACACCCGCATCGCCAGATCCTGCCATCCATCCTCCGGCGTCCAGACTCGCAGCATGTGCGGCCGGTTCAACTCCGGACAATCCTCCGCCCGGTGGTCCAACACGCCCTCCCGCTCGTACCTCCGGTGCAGCGCGAAAACCTCCCCCGAAGCATGCACCCGCACCGGCTTCAACCCCAGATCGAACTCGTAGGTGTACAACAAATCGTTCGACCCCGGATCGTTCAGCTCCACCGACACCGTCTCGCGGCGCAACGGGAACCGCAGCGGGATCGGATACGGCTTCCCCATCGCCAGGTTGAAGTGCGAATTCGGCAGCAGAATGTACAGCGGCGGCGCCCCCGGCGGCGTATTCGCATAACGGTACCGCGGCGGCCCTCCACCCGGCGACGTCGCCGCCGGCCCCGACGCGGGCATCCACGCCACGAACGGCCGGTTGCACGCATTGTTGATCCCCGCCATCAGAATCCGCGCCTCCGCCCCTTCCCCCACCACGCCCAGATGCATCACATATCCGTGGTTGGCGAAGTGGACCCGTCTCCCCCCATCCTCTTCGAACC
>DNFG01000198.1 GCA_003487005.1 Bryobacterales bacterium | reverse complement strand
CTTTGGCCGGCCGGGGGCCGGACCGGGGGTGGCGCTGTCTTTTCTGCTCACGGCGATTGCGTGCGGTTTCGCGGCGTTGTGTTACGCGGAGATGGCGTGCGCGATTCCGGTGGCGGGGTCGGCGTACACCTACACCTACGCGACGCTGGGCGAACTGACGGCGTGGATGATCGGCTGGAATCTGATCCTCGAGTACGCGGTGTCGAACATGGCCGTGGCGGTCGGCTTTTCCGCGTATTTCAACGACATCCTACAGGCGCTGTTCGGCTTTCAGCTTCCGCCGCAACTGAGTGAACCCATTTACGCCGGCGGTGAACTGACGGGCGCGTGGTTCAACCTGCCGGCGTTCCTGATCCTGATGCTGCTGACCTGGATTCTGGTTCACGGGATCAAGGAGAGCGCGCGGACGAACAACGTGATGGTGCTGGTGAAGGTCGGAGCGATCCTGATCTTCATTTTCGGGGCGATGAAGGCGGTGAACACGTCGAACTGGACGCCCTTCATGCCGAACGGCATGTCTGGCGTGATGACGGGCGCGGCGATCGTCTTTTTCACGTATATCGGCTTCGATTCGGTTTCGACGGCGGCCGAGGAGTGCCGGAATCCGAAGCGCGACCTGCCGATTGGGATTATCGGGACGCTGCTGGTGTGTTCGGTGCTGTATATCGGCGTGGCGCTGGTGCTGACCGGGATTGCACCGTGGAACACGCTGGGGAACGCGGCGCCGGTGGCGGGGGCGCTGAAGGCGTTGGGGATGGAGACGGTTCGCAAGTGGGTGGGCGCCGGAGCGATCGTGGGGATGATCTCCTCGCTGATGGTGTTTCAGTACGGGCAGGCGCGGGTATGGTTCGCGATGTCGCGCGACGGTCTGTTGCCGCGGGCGTTTTCACGGGTTCATCCAAAGTACAAATCGCCGCACGTTTCGACGTGGATTGCGGGATTCGCGGTGGGACTGCCGGCCGGGGTGTGGGACATTGGCACATTCGCGGACCTGTCGAGTATCGGGACGCTGGCAGCGTTTATCGTGGTGGGGGCGGGTGTGCTGATCCTGCGCAAGACGGATCCGGACCGGCCGCGGTCGTTCCGGGTGCCGTTCGGACCGGTGATTCCAGTGCTGTCGATTCTGAGTTGCCTGACGCTGATGACAGCGCTGCCGGCGGAGGCGTGGGTCCGGTTTGTGTTCTGGTCGATCCTCGGGCTGGCGATCTATTTTCTTTACGGCAAAAAGCGGAGTGCGCTGGCTCGCTGAATCCGCTACTCTCGCTATAGGCTTGCCTCGACCGCGGCATCGCGGCGGGGGCGGTCTGGATTTTATATACTTGCGCGCTGATTTTCGTCCATATGCCCCTTGCTCATCTGTGGAGTCTGACCGGGTGGTCCGCCCTCTCCTTGATCTGTCTGTCACTGGCGGTTTACTTCTATGTGAACCGGCACGGAGTCCGGATCCGGATGCAGGTCCGCTACGGTTCACCGCCGGTGGAATCGATTCCCTTGAGTGAGACGATCCTGGGGGGCGTATCGGCGATTCTGACGGGAATTGTGTTGTATCAACTGGCGGCCGGGCATGGACTGGCGTTGCGGCTGATCTGGGCGGTGGCGGGGTCGGCGCTGCTGGTGGCGGCGGGATTTTGGGCGTGGGCGGCGATCCGGGAGTTCTCTTCGGCAAGGAGCGCCGCGACGCGGCACTGGCGCGGGCAGGCGGCGGATGCCTGCCGCCAGATCCGGGAATGGATGGAGGCGCCGGCGGTGCGGGTCGCCTCTTGCCGCGCGCTGAGCGAAGGTCTGCAAACCAACGATGTGCGGCTGTTTTTGCGCGATGAACGCACGTTTAAGGCCGCATACGACACCAGCGGGCGGGATCGGGAACCGCGCGAATACGCCCCGGAAGCGCCGCTGCCGAAGATCCTGGACCGGCTGGCGCCAGGCGAGGTGTTCTGCTTCGAGGACGGCGGCCCGCGACTGGCGGCGCCCGTGGCGGCGGGACGCGCGCTGGACGGTTTTTTTCTGGTGACCGGGGGTCCGTACACGCTGCCGATGCAGCGGTATGCGGGCGAGATCGCGCGGGAGACCGCCCGGGCGCTGGCGGTGGCGGACCTGACGGCGAAACAGGCGGAGGTGCGGGCCGCGAGCCAGATCGAACGCCGCGAACTTGAGAACACCCGGCGGGCGCTGCAGCATCTGGTGGCGCCGGATCTGCCTACCATCGCGGGACTGGACTACGCCGCTGAATACTGGCGAGGAGACCGGCCCGGCGGACAATTTCTGGATCTGATCGCCCTGCCGCAGGGGGCGCTGGGCCTGGTGCTGGCCGACCTGCCGGGGTTCGGGCTGGATGCGGCGATCCGGATGGCGCAGTTGCAGACGCTGCTGCGGAGCCGGTTCTGGGCGTACGCGGAGGATTTGCCGGAGTTGCTGCAGTCGACCGAGCGGGCGTTGCGCGCCTCGCGGCCGGCGTCGGGTCAGGTGAGGGTGTTTCTGGGCCGGTATCAGCCCGGTTCGCGAACGCTGACGTACCTAAACGCCGGGGCGATGTCGCCGCTGCTGATCCGGAGGGGGGGCGAGGGGGCGCAGGTTCTCCGGCTGCCGCCGACATCTCCGCCGATGGTGTCCGGCTCCACGGAGCCCGTGCACACGGCGGACCTGGTTCTCGAGTCGGGCGACCTGCTCTCGGCCTTCAATGCAGGACTGGTGGAAGCATTCGACGCCGCGGGCGAGGCGTGGGGCGAAGGCCGGTTGATTCAGACCATGCTGGCATGGGAGACGCAGCGGGCGGCGGATCTGGTTTCGCTGACGCTGCGGACGGTAGAGGAGCATACCGCGCACAACCTGTCGTCACCGGACCGGGCGATGATTCTGCTGAAAGCGGTCTAACTTTCCATTTGCCCGCAAGATAGGGCATTTTGTGCCCCCCTTTGGGTGTAGTCAATGGTATGCTCTCCCCATGATCCGGCTCGTTTCCGTCCTGCTGTTCACGGCGGCATCGAGTTTTGCCCAACTGGCGCTACGAGACCCTGTCCAGCCAGATGCGCTGGTGGCAGGTGTCATTGAAGAGCCGCGCGCGACCGCGGAAGGGGCGACGGTGCGGGTATCGGGCCGGCTGCGCGTGGTGCGGGCCATCGCGGGGGAGGTGGAGCCGGGGGCCGGCCTGGCCTTGCGGTGGGAGTTCCGTGCGGCGCCCAATGAACTGCAGGAGGCCGCGAAGCGTCTGCCCACCAGCCCCGGGATCGTCCTGCTGGCGCGGGACGGGGAGGGCTGGAAGCCGCAACGCTTCGTCACGGATTCTTCGGCGCAGTTCGCGGGCGGCTACTTCTTTCCGATCCCCGGCGAACAGATCCCCCCGCAATACTGGACTGAGGCGGACGCCGCCTGGGAGCGCAAACTGGCGCACGAAATCTGGTGGACGCTCGAGCATCTGGCGCAGCAGCATGGGCATGCGCTGAATCCAGCCCGGAAGGTATTGACGGACGGAGCGATCCTGGCGCGGCCGACCCCGGTGCAGCGTCACTTTCGAGCAGGCTCGTTCCTCCTCTGGACCGCGCCGGAGCCGGAAACGCTGGAGATCTATTACCGGCTGGCGCAGAGCCCGTATCCGAACGTCCGGACGCCGGGATTGACCGGTCTGTTGCGGGCCGGGGCATCGGGCGCCGCCCTGGAGATGGAGAAGGACTGGCCTCTGCTGGCGCCCACGCTGGAAGCGATCCGGATCTACCACGGAATGCGCAAGATCGACCGGCTGCCGAAGGAGGATATCCGGGCGCTGGCACGGATGGCGCTGAATGAGGTCGTCCCGCC
>DNFG01000248.1 GCA_003487005.1 Bryobacterales bacterium | reverse complement strand
CCCCCCCCCCCCCGCCATTCCCGGATTTGCCGGCTTGCTGCCCACTGGCGTCAGCACACCCTTCTGGAGCGCTTCCCGCCTGCGTGGCGAGGCCGGCCGGATTCCCGAGGTCCCCGGCTCCGCCGCTCTTCCGGGCGCCCTGCTCGCTCTCGATTCCGAACTGCCCGTCCCCATGCCTGTTGCGGACACGACGCCCATCGCAGAACCAGAGGCCGCCGAAGCGGCGCCCCTGGCCGGGGAACCGCCCGTCGTCAGGATTCGCGTCTTGCGGGAAAATCCCCCGGTCGAGGCCGCGCTCAACACACTCGAGGATCTGTTCACCGCTCCGCCGGAACCCGCCTCGGCGGGCCACCTGCCCGAACCCGTCCCCGCTCTCAGCACTCCAGCGGTCCCCAGGCACTCCGGTCCGCCGCCCATCCTCCCTGCCTGGGACGCCCTCGAACCTTCCGTTCCTCGTGACAACGTGGTCGAACTTCCCCTCACGCCCCCCACGTCCAACCGCCAGTTCGGCGCCCCGCTCCTCCAGGTCCCCGCCGGCTGGCATCAGGCGCCTGTCCTCGACGGCCTCCTCGCGGAGCCTCTCCCCTTTGAAGGCCTCGTTGCCTGCGTCTCCATCGCCGACTTTGAACGGCTGAGCAGCGAATTTGGCGAAGCCCGCTGCGAAGAGGCCATCAACTCCCTCTGCACTGCCCTCGATAACCTCGTCGAACCTGGGGACTTCCTCTGCCGCTCCACCGCCGCCGACCTCGTGCTGCTCTTCCCCGGCCTCCCCACCAGCGCCCATTCCGGCCGGATCCGCCTCCTTGCCGAATTGCTCTGGGATTTCCAGCTTCGCGCCCTCTCCACCGTCCCCGTCCTCTGTAATTGGGGCGCTTCGGAGGCCGTTCGCGAACGCCTCGCCGAAGTTCTCGGCAGGGCCCGCGAACAGATGTCGGAAAATCGCCGCGTCCGCCGCGGCGGTCCCACTCTTCTCGGCCGCTTCCGCCGGCGCGCCGTCAACGCCTGAGCGGCGCTAGGAACCCTCCGCCAGCGGCGGTTCGTCCGTGCTCCCCAACGTCTCGGCCACGACTCGCAACACTGTCTCCATCCGCACTGGCTTCGCCATCGTCCGGTGCGCCCCGAGGAATCCCGCAATCCGCAGGTAATCCCCCCCAAAGGCCCCACTGATGGCGATGATCTTCACTTCCGGGAAATCCCGCCGCAACTGCTTGATCGTCTCGATCCCCTCCTGCTCAGGCATCACCAGATCGGTAATCACCAGATCGCAAGGCTCCCCCTTCAGCTTCTCGATCGCCTGACGCCCATTCACCGCCAACTCCACCTCGTAACCCGCCGGCACCAGCATGCTCCGTAGAACCTGCCTCACCCCCGCGTCGTCATCCACGACAAGAATTCGAATCGGATCTGAGGCGCCGGACTCCATGGCTTCACCGCGCTACACTCGCGTGTCGCTGCCCACACCTTATCACCAATCATGTCGAAAACAAAGGACAATGTGTCAGGATTATCCCGATTTGGACCCCGGCCGCCTCATTCTCGCCGCTGCGTCCGCTGGCGCGGGTCCAGATGGGCTCTTTCGATAGCCGGCCATGGTTCCCAGCCCGGAATCCCAGCCCTGAGACCGCCGTCCTCACACCCCCCAGCAGTAATCCTCCACCGCCTTCTCGATCGATGAATCCTTGTCCGACAACCGCATCAATTCCAGACGCAGCGCATCGATCAGCGCCTGCCAGCTTGCCTCGATGACATTCTCGGACACCCCCACCGTCGCCCATGACCGCCGGTGATCCGTCCACTCCACCAGCACCCGCACCTTCGCCGCCGTTCCCTTCTTCGTGTCCAGAACCCGGACCTTGTAGTCTGTCAGCCGCACGTCCTTGATCGCCGGATACACCGTGCTCAAACACTGCCGCAGACACACATCCAGCGCATTCATCGGCCCGTTCCCCGTCGCCGTCGCCGAGTGAATCGCATCTTCCACCCGCAGAATCACCGTCGCCGCGCTCACCGATTCCCGGTTGCCGATCATCCGCGTCGAAACCTCAAAACTAACCACTTCGAACAGATTCAGCCCGGGCTGCAATGCCTCCCGAACGATCAACTCGAACGTCCCCTCGGCCGCCTCCAGTTCATAGCCCTGGTACTCCATGTGCTTGATCCGGTCCAGCAGTTCACGGCGCGCCGCATCGTCGATCTTGTCTTCCAGTCCGTGCTGCTTCAGCTTGTACAGAATATTGCCCCGGCCACTCAAATCCGACAATAATACCCGCTGCCGGTTCCCGATTGTCGCCGGATTCATGTGCTCGTACGTCGCCGAATCCTTCAATACCGCCGACACATGTACCCCACCTTTGTGCGCAAATGCCGACCGCCCCACGAACGGAGTATTCGCCGGCAGCGGCAAATTCGCCAGTTCCGCAATGTAATGCGAAACCGCCGTCAGATTCGCCAGCTTCTCCGGCCCGATCGTCGTGTGCCCCAGCTTCGCCTCCAGGATCGGCAGCACGCTCGACAAATTGGCGTTGCCGCAACGCTCCCCATACCCGTTGAACGTCCCCTGCACATGCGTGCATCCCTGCTCCACCGCCGCGATCGTGTTCGCCACCGCCAGGTGCGAATCGTCGTGACAGTGAATCCCGATCACCCCGTCAAACCGCTTCCGGATCTCCGCCACGATCTCCGTCAACCGCCCCGTCACCGTCCCGCCGTTCGTGTCGCACAGCACCAGTACATCCGCGCCCGCCTTCTTCGCCGCCTCCAGCGTCCGCAACGCATAGTCCGGGTTGTGGATATACCCGTCAAAAAAATGCTCGGCGTCGTAGACCAGTTCCCGCCCGTGCTCCTTGATGAACCGGACCGTATCGCCGATCAACCCCAGATTCTCTTCCTCAGTCACCCCCAGCACCCGCGTCGCGTGCAGATCCCACGATTTGCCGAACACGCTGATCGCCGGCGTCCCCGCCTCCAGCAGCGCCAGCACGTTCGCATCCTTCTCCACCGGGTTGTTCTTGAACCGCGTCGCTCCGAATGCCGTCAGCTTCGCGTGCTTCAGCTTCGACTCCCGCGCCCGCGCGAAGAACTCCTTGTCCTTCGGATTCGACATCGGCCACCCGCCCTCGATGTAATCGATCCCCAATTCATCGAGCTTCTGGGCAATCAACAGCTTGTCGTCCAGCGAAAACGATACCGATTCGCCCTGCGTCCCATCGCGCAACGTGGTGTCAAATGTCGAAATACGCATAATTCCCCGTCCTTGGCTGTACCTTTGGCTTTCCCCAATTCATCGAGCTTCTGGG
>DNFG01000182.1:490-3389 GCA_003487005.1 Bryobacterales bacterium | reverse complement strand
CAGTGCGGCGGCGGGCGCCGCCGCCGCCCGCCGCCGCACTGGCTCCACTGGCTGATCCCCTGCTTTTTTCCCGTTTTCGACCTCTCTAAGGCGTTTACCCCATACTGCCCGCCTGTTTTCCTGCCGAACAGTGGAGTGACGTGAGAGTGTCTATGCCTAAACTCCATCGGCTTGCCCTGCCTGCGCTGGCGGTCTTCACCGCCCTGTGCTGCCCCCTGCTCGCCCAGAATTTAGCGCCCAGCGTGGGCGTCCAGATCGTCACCAGCCTGCCGGGCGGCTCCTTCTGGGTCGACGGGACCGAATACCGCACATCCGCCCAATTCTCCTGGCCTGAAGGCAGCAAACACACCATCGAAATTCGCAAACCCCTCCAGATCAACGAATTCTGCGATACCCGCTGGCGCTTCCAGGGCTGGACCGCCGGCGGCGACACCCTCAACGAATCCACCTCCCCTGTCCTCGTCTACACCGCCCACGCCGACCAGCGCCTTCTGACCGCCAACTTCAGTCTCCAGTACCGCCTCGACATCCTCATCAACGACGACCCCCTGATCCTCGACCGCGCCTGCGCCGACGAGGCCGACTTCTCCGACGAGAACGACGTCCGCCTGCCGCCCAATCCCATGGGCTTCGTCAGCAGCCCCGTCGCCACCGGCTTCCGCCCGCCCCGCCAGTTCTCCGAATGTCTCTCCACCTCCGGTTGGGGCTGGATCACCGCGGGCACCAGCGTCGATCTCAACGCCTTTGCCTACCCGGGCTTCGGATTCACCGGATGGGAACTGCCAGGCTCGCCCACCTCCGGCTTCCTCGGTCAAATCGTGGCCGACCGCCCCTGGCGCATTCGTGCCCGCTTCAATGAAGCCCGCCGCGTCACGCTCGTCACCGCCCCGCTCGCCGGCCTCAATGTCGTCCTCGACCGGGAAATCATCCGCACCCGGCCCAATGGGGGCGATTGCCTGCTCACCAACAACCTGCCCGGCTCGCAAGTCCCTTACCCGACCCCCGCGAACCCCGCTCCCCCGTTCAGCAATCCCAGCCTGCCCCAGACTCCCTACTCCGCCTGCCGCCTGATCCCCCTCTGCAATGGCGAATTTGACCTGCTCCCCGGCTCCTCACACATCCTCGCCGCCCCCACCTCGCAGCAGGACTCTCTCGGCAATATCTGGGTATTTGACCATTGGGACCTCGGCGCCGGCGGCGATCCCTCCGGCCAGAACACCGTCGTCACCATCCCCCAGGACTACCGCCCCCACACCTTCACCGCCCACTTCGTTCCCGGAGCCCGCGTTTCCTTCGTCACTGCCCCCGAAAACCTCAAATTGCGCATCGACGGCCGCGAAAACTGGCCCGGCTACAACTTCGAGTGGGGCGTCGGCCACACCCACAAGTTCGCCGCCCCCGCCGAACAGACCGATTCCAGGGGCCGCCGCTGGCGCTTCGTCGGCTGGTCCAATGATGGCCCCGCCGAGCAGGAACTCACCATCCCGGCCGAAGCCGCCACCCAGGGACTCCGCTACATCGCCCGCTATGAACTGCTCGGCCAGTTGACTCTGCGCAGCGATCCCGCTCAGCTCACCCTGAACGTCAACGGCGAGGAATGTACCACGCCCTGCGTCATCGACCGCCCCGCCGGTACCGAAATCGCCATCTCCGCCGTCGCCGAACGCTCGTTCTCCGACGACACCCGGATCGAATTCAGCGGCTGGAATGACACTCCGAGCCTCGAACGCACTTACTCGTTCACCCAGGACGCCCACACCCTCACCGCCCGCTACCAGCACCTCCACCGGCTCACCCTGCTGTCGGACCCCGAGGACGGCGCCAAATACACCCTGACTCCCGCTGCCGGACCCGGAGGCTTCTTCACTGCCGGCGTCCGCGTCGGGGTCAGCGTCGAAGGAAACCCCGGCTTCAAGTTCCGGCGCTGGGACGGCGCTCTCTCCGGCACCCTGCCCACCGGCAGCATCACCATGAACCGGCCCGCCACCATCGCCGCCCGCTTCGACCGCGTCCCCGCTCTGCCGGAAGGCGCCGTCCAGAACGCCGCCGGCGAAACCCCCGACCCCGTTGTTGCCCCCGGCTCCCTCATCGCCGTCCGTGGACGCCACCTCGCGCCCGAGTTCGAGTCCGGCTATACCAATCCCCTCAAACAGACCCTGCTCGGCGTCACCGTCCACGTCGGCGAACGCCTCCTCCCCCTGCTCCATGTCGGACCGGAGGAGATCGTCGCCCAACTCCCCTCCACGGTCCCCCCCGGCGAACATAAACTGACCGTCCGCCAGATGGATCAACCCCCGGTCACCGCCGATTTCGAGGTCGCCACCCACGCGCCCGGCCTGTTCACCCAACCCGAACAGGAACTGCCCTACGCCGAGATCTATCATGCCGACGGCAAGCCCGTCACCGTGGAACACCCCGCCAAACCCGGCGAGACCCTCCTGCTCACCGGCACCGGGTTCGGCAGGACCACCCCCAACTGGCTCGATGGCTTCGCCACCCCCGAGGATCCGCCCCTGCCGCTCGCCTCCCCCGTCGAACTCCTGGTCGAAGGCGAAATCCACCCCCACCTCTGGGTGGGCGCCCAGCCGAATCGCGTCGGCCGGAACCTCCTGCGCTTCGTCCTCGGCCCAGTCATCCCCGATCCGGAATCCGAGGGCCACAACGTCCGCCTCCAGGTCCGGGTCCAGGGACGCCCCTCCAACACCGTCCTGTTGCCCGTCGCGCCACCCGAATGACTTTAAATCCTTGATTTCTCGAAACCGCGGCCGGTTGACATGCGTCGAGAAAGCAGACCATGATGGGTCGGAAAGGCTGATATGCACCTCGCGCGCACAATGTGGAGGTTGATGTCCGAGTCACTTCATGGTTCGGGATCGGGCCCCAAGATAGACCCATTGAG
>DNFG01000182.1:0-262 GCA_003487005.1 Bryobacterales bacterium | reverse complement strand
AATTGCCCCAGCATACGGGCAGTTGGCCATCTCGGCCAAGGCCGGTCTGATCAACGTAGCCGACGGTGAAGTCTTCGTCGACGGCAAAGCCGTGGAACACAACCCCAACGGGTTCACCACCATCCCCAAGGACGGCACGCTGAAGACCTCCGAGGGCCGAGCCGAGGTTCTGCTCACCCCGGGTTCGTTCCTCCGTGTCTCTGAATTCAGCTCTTTCCGGCTCCTGGACAACAACACCGACAACGTTGCCGTCGAACTGCTC
>DNFG01000423.1 GCA_003487005.1 Bryobacterales bacterium | reverse complement strand
TTCCGATCTCTGCTGGAATACCGTCAGATCGGTTCGAGACGATGGCAGATCGAATGGCACCTTCCCCACATTGCGGATCAGGAGTTCCAGAGCAATGGGTTCGCCAGACCTCCAAGCCACCGATTGGGGCGGGCAGATGCGCACTTCGAGGGGCAACCGGTACCGGGGCGGCTGCCTGTCATCACTACCCGCGATTCCACCAGCAGCGAAACCGGGGACAGGAAAGTAGTCGCCCTTCACGGGTGGCGGCGGGATGGAGAGGTCCAGGAACTTGCTGCTACTGCAATCCTGTGCCATGACGGAGGAATGGAATGCCGCGAAGGCGAGAAGAAATCTGAAACTCCAGGGGAGTCGGCGAAACTCACGGGCACGGAGTATAGGGAGCATAGTTTATGTTTCCCAGCGGGGAGTTCAATTCATTATGATTGACGGGGTAGGGTTCCATCGCGGTGAGGGCGGCGATCACGTTGAATCTGCTCGTCACCCCGGACTGCGTTTCATCAGTAAATGCAATCAGGCTGACGCCAGGCGCCGCCACTCTCGCCTCGATGAACAGTCCTGGGTTGAAATTGTGATTGTTTATCGGGCTCTCTGCATCAATTGACCAGCCTGTCGAATTCCTGCGGAGAGCCGCACTGTCCCCAAAACCCGTCCCTGAAACTCCGCGTCTCCCGGCTCCGATGCCCGGGCCGGTTGCCGGGGGAGCTTTCCGCTTGACAGTGCCGATTCCGTCACCGTAAGCTAAGAATTCTTAGTATGGGACGCAAGCCGAAGAAGAACGATTCGCTGCCGGGTTCGCTGGACATGCTGATTCTGCGGACGCTGTCGCTGCGCGACTTGCATGGTTATGGGATTGTTCAGTTTATTCAGCAATCATCGGGCAATGAGCTGCTGGTTGAGGAGGGTTCACTGTATCCGGCCTTGCAGCGGTTGGAGCTGAACGGCTGGATCGAAGGGGAGTGGGGGGTGACGTCGAATAACCGGCGGGCGAGGATCTACAAAATCACGCCTGCGGGGCGCAATCAACTCGCCGTCGAAACCCAGAAGTACGCCAGGCTGACGCTGGCGATCGCACACGTCATGGGAGCGGAGTAGGGGAGATGTGGCGGCGGCTGCGGTATTGGATGGAGAGCGAGCGGCGCGGGGAATCGCTGCGCGAGGAGATGGAACTCCATCTGGCGGAGAAGGCGGAGGAACTCGAAGCGGACGGGATGCCGGCGGAGCGCGCGCGGGCGGAAGCGCGGCGGCGATTCGGCAATGCGGGGCTGAAGCAGGAAGAGTCGAGGGAGGTCTGGGTAACCCGGTTTTTATCGGAATTTGTTCAGGATTTCCGTTATGGCGTCCGGACCCTGATCGCCAACAAGGGGTTCAGCGCGCTGGCGGTGCTGTCGCTGGCGCTGGGGATTGGCGCGAATACGACGATTTACAGCTTCATGGAGTCGATTCTGTTGCGATCGCTGCCGGTGGGTGATCCGGGGTCGCTGGTGGTGTTGAACTGGCAGAGCCCGCCGCCGCAGAACGCCAACAAGGAATGGGTCCATGTGATGCACGGATTGCAGGGCAGGGGGTGGCCGATCGAGAAGGGCATGATGATGAGCGGGATGTTTCCGTACGGGGCATTCGAGATGTTTCGCGAGGAGAATCCGGTATTTTCGACGGTATTTGGCTATTTCGATGGCTTGAACCGGAACCTGGTGGTCCGCGGGCATGCCCGGAGCGCCAGCACGGAGTTTGTGACGGGCGGGTATTTTCGCGGCCTCGGCGTGACACCGGCGGCGGGCCGGTTTGTCGACTTCGAAGACGACCGTCCGGGGGCGCCGCCGGTTGCGGTGCTCAGCTTTGCGGTCAGCCAGGAGCGGTTTGGGGAGGCGGCGAATGCGATCGGGGAGTCTGTACTCGTCGATAACGTGGCCTTCACGGTGATTGGGGTGACGCCGCCGGGGTTTTTTGGCGTGGACCCGGCTGCCGTGCCGGACGTGTACCTGCCCATGCGTGCGAATGTGCTGCTGGACGGCGAGACAGCGGCGAGCCGGTATCCGGATGGGAACTTCTACTGGATCGAAATGATGGGCCGGCTGCGTCCGGGCGTCACGATGGCGCAGGCGCAGGCGGCGCTGGCTCCGCGGTTCCATGAGTGGGTGGCGGCCACGGCGACGACGGAGGCCGAGCGGGCGCGGTTGCCCGCGCTGCGGTTGAATCCGGGCGCGGCCGGGCTGGGCGGATTGCGCCGGCAGTATGCCAAGCCGTTGTATGTATTGCTGCTGATGGTGGGTCTGATTCTGGCGATTGCGTGCGCGAACATCGCGAATCTGATGTTGGGGCGGGCCGCGGCGCGACGCCGGGAGATGGCCGTCAGGCTGAGCCTGGGAGCGGGCCGGTTCCGGGTGGTGCGGCAGTTGCTGACCGAGAGCGTGGTGCTTGCGTCGATGGGGGGAGCGCTGGGCGTTCTGTTCGCGGTGTGGGGCGTGCGCGCGCTGACGCTTCTCTTTTCGAGGGGGCGGGAGGAATTCACGCTGCACGCGGAACTGAACTGGTATGTGCTGGGTGCGACGGCGGGGTTGTCGGTGCTGTGCGGCGTGTTCTTCGGACTCGTTCCCGCGCTGCAATCGACGCGTCCGGACGTGATGTCCGCGCTCAAGAATGGCCGCGGAGGCGGATCGCGGCACCGGGCGCAGAACATACTGGTGGTGGCCCAGATCGCGATGTCGTTTCTGATCCTGGCCGCGGCGGGACTTTTCGTCCAGACCCTGAATAATCTGCATTCCGTCCAATTGGGGTATGCGCGCGACAACATCCTGCTGTTCACGGTGAATGCGCGTCGGGCGGGTCATCGTGATTCGGAACTCACGACCTTCTACGAAAGCCTGCGCAAGCGTCTCGAAGCGGTCCCCGGCGTGCGGAGTGCGACGCATTCGCAATCCTCGATCACCAATGCAGGCTTCACCGGGCAGGCGATCCGGGGGCCGATGCAGATCGATGGGGTGACCATCGAGGACGCGCGCGTTCTGGGCACCGGGCCGCGGTTTCAGACGACGATGCAGATACCGGTTCTGGCCGGGCGTGAGATCGACGAACGTGACGAGTCGGGTTCACGGCCGGTGGCCGTGATCAGCGAACGGCTGGCGCGAAAGTACTTCGCACGTGAAAATCCGGTGGGCAGGCGGATCACGCTTCCGGAGGAGAATCGGGAACTTGAGATTGTTGGCGTGTCGGCGAACCTGCGATACGGGAGTCCGAAGAACGAGGAGAGCCCGATGACCGTTCTTGTCGCGGTCAGCCAGTTTCCATCGGACCGGGTGACCTACGCGCTGCGGACCACGGGTGATCCGCTGCAATATGCCGGGGATGTGCGGGAGATCGTGCGGGAGGCCGATGCGTCGATTCCCGTGACCAACGTGGCCACGCAGGCGGCGGAGATCGACCGGACGATCAACCGGGAAATCACGTTCGCGAAGCTATGCACGGGATTTGCGATTCTCGCGCTTCTGACGGCGTGCGTGGGTCTTTACGGGACGATGTCGTATAGTGTCACGCGGCAGTTCAGCGAGATTGGCATCCGGATGGCTTTGGGCGCGCCACGCGGAGCGGTGGTGTGGATGGTGTTGCGGCGGGTCCTGCTACTGGCGGCGGCGGGACTCGCCATCAGCGTGCCGGTGGCCTTGGGTGCATTCAAGTTCGTGCAGTCGTTCCTGTTCGGAACGCGGCCGAATGATCCGGCGACGCTGGCGCTGGCGGGCGCCGTGCTTCTGAGCGCGGCAATCGTGGCCGGGTACGTGCCGGCGAGGCGGGCGTCCCGGATTGATCCGCTGGTGGCATTGCGGCACGAGTAGGGCTGAGACCGGCGTGAGGATGAGAATCGATTTCATTCTTGCGGGTGGCGCGGCGGGCACCATGGCTAAGGAAGTCCCCGAATTTTCAGGGGATTGTATTGAGGAAAGGTGATGTGATGGGTTGGAGGTCCGGTCCGTGAGTTCGGGGGCAACGCCCATCTGCCCCATCGGCGATGTTAGCGTTCGATCTCACGGCGAAGCTCGGGAGACACATAATCAACAAATATATTCCCGCCGTGTACCTTGGTGGTCCTGATATACTGATTGTTTTCCAAGACGAACAGCGCGTGTTCGATTAGCCGAGGCGGCAAATCGGATTTCTTCATCATCTCGTGGCTACTACCGTCCCGATCTCTAATGATCATTAGCGCGACACTCTCGAGCGCGCGCGTGTAGTCAGGATGGGAGATGGCGAACTGGTTGAAGCCCCACTCGGTGACAGTCATGCTGCAAATGTGCTTCGGACCCATCGTCCAGTGGACCTTGGCGAAGTCACGGTTGTGGAGAACCTCTTGCGTTTCGACAACATTCTCCGTCGAGATCCCGAGCGCACCCGTCGCTTCGGCCAACCATTCTCTGTCGATCAGCAAAAAAGGGACTTCAAAGGTCCTGTTACAGCAGAGCGCGAAGATGATGGCGTCAATCTTCGATAACCCCGCCAGTTCTGGAGCCTCGCTTTGGGTGTACGGCGGTGGCTCCCCGAGGGACGGCTTTTCGTACTGCCCGAAGATGCTGTTCAAAATACGTTCAAACTCTACATCGAAGCTGCTGGGGTCAGCGATATCCTGCCATGCCGTGTGTTTCAAGCATTCAGGAACATCACAAGAATCCAGACGAATCGGGATTAGTTTTAACTTCTCAGTGATCTTTTTGACCATGCCCGCATTTAGTTCTTCCCGCACCCAAGGTTTGTCGATGCTGTGGCGGGACAGTACAACGATCATCGCCTGTGAGTTCTTCAAGCCTTCATTGAAAATCTTGTCGATGAGACTGTCGCCTGGATTGATCTCCCAAGCATCCATCCATGCGTCCACGCCGCTGCCACGAAGCCTTGTCGCAAGGGGCACGACGAAGCGCTGCTTGTCCTCGCTCGCGTGGCTGATGAGCACCTGTGGTGCGGTTCGCTGACGGCTATTGTCCATGTAGCTGCCTCAGAGTCTATCTTCTCAGGTTTCTTCGGGTCAATATCAATGGAATTGGTCCAAATACCGCTAGGTCAGCGGCGCGACCTGAGCCCGCTCCTCACCACCCAGGTGATTTGTCATATCAATCTCCGGGTGTGCGTGAGTTCAGAGGAGGACAGGCGAACCTGGTTCTGAATTGAATCCAGTCGTGAGGAGCACGGGGATGGAGTATCTTGGCAGCATGAAGCGCCCCCAGACCAACTCCCGGTACAGGGCGAAGTTGCACGTGAACTTGAAAGGCGATGTGCCACTTCATTTCGCGGGCGAGGTGAAGGCTCCAATGGTGCGATTGCTCGTCCAGTTCAACGGCACATTTCGTTCAGTCTGCAAGCTACTTCTGCCTCGGAGCGACCTTAGTTTCGCGATTGTTCCCTACTCCGAAGAGAACCGATATGCGTACCGCCTAAGTACTTTGGGTCCGGGAGAAATCGAGAAAAAGATTCGTTGCGAATCCCGGGACTTCGCTTCGGTGCCGAAGATGAGCTTTCACGCGTCCGGTCGAGTACACTTGTCTGTCGGCTCAGACCGTGTAGGAGCGGTTGACATTCCCCGGCTGACCGATTGGCGCGGCGAGCATATTGCCACGGTTGACATAGATGACCTTTCGCTCCTGCCAGTGCATACGCGTGAACTGAAACGGGCTGGGGATACGCTTGATCAACCGATTCGATTCGCCGACGATATAAAAGCTGGTCGGTTTGTATTCTGCGTAAATGCCAAAGAGCCCACATTTTCTCAACCTTGCCTTCTGGTCTTTGAAGTTTCCGACGGGTCGGGCAACATCGGCCTATATATGGGAATCGCACCGAAGCATCAGCCCCTCCGTTCATCAACTGGGATCACTGTCCTCGGCGGCTGGAACCCAGGCGGCTGTGAACCAAGCCACGAGGTGAACCTGCTAGCCCTCCGCACGATTTGACTTCCGCACCGGTCTGCCCGACTTCGGCCTACTGCAAGGTGTGGGGAGATCGTCCTCAATCCACTCTCCTGGCTCAATGGTGTGGGCTGATGGGCTTAGTTGCGAGGAAGGGTAGTAGGACTTGGGTGGGGGCTGCGTGTGGCAGCATGAAACGGAGGGGTGAACGCCCTGGAGAGAAGGGGAGTGTGTATGCCGGAAGAGATCATTGAGCGGATCGAGACGGCGCAGGTGGCTCCGCGTTGGGGGTTGCTGCGCGTGCGGACATCCGGGGGGCTGGAGGGCTTCGGAGAGTTCACGGTGGAGGGGCAGTTGGATGCGAGCGAGGCGCTGGTGCATGAACTGGGCGAGTATTTCGTGGGGCAGCCCGCGGGGGCGTTGAAGCGGCTG
>DNFG01000517.1:647-2903 GCA_003487005.1 Bryobacterales bacterium | reverse complement strand
TGACTAGCGTCTGCCGCTCCACTTTGACGAACGGCGTCTCCGGCGCCGGACCCGAGCCTTTGTAGAGCCACAAACCCAGCGCCGCCCCAGCCAGGGGGATCAAAATCGTCAGAATTCGCTTCATGCAGGCTGCTATTTTATGTTCGCACGCGCGCACCATTCGAACAGAAGCCGCCATTCCGCTTCCTGAATCGCCAGCGCCAGACCCTGACCCGGACTCCCCGCCGCGTCGCGTACCTGATCCACAAACTCCACGAACTTGACCAGATCCCACTTCACCGGCACTTCAAAACCCGCTCCCTCGAACTGCGGCGCCAGTTTCTTCGCCTCGAACGCCACGTGCTTCAACAGCGCGTGTCCATCCACCCGCCGGAACCAGTACGCCGCATTCGCCGAATCCCCGTCCAGGCGGTGCAGGATTCCGTGCCAGTACGCCGCCTCCGCCGACGGCAAATCCTGAATGATATTGTGCGACTCCTCCCAGTCGCCATGCTTCAGCCACAACGCGCCCACCGCCGCCTCCGGGGCGCGACCGTCGCGAAACCACCTTCTCGGTTGCGCGGTCTTCAATAATTGCCTCGCCGATGGTTCCGGCGGACCAAATTTGCTCAATTTCATTGGTGGTGCCGTCTCAAGAAGAGTCCGCACCGGGGGAGCCCAATCTAGAATTGCCATGGTTCTAACATCCTAAGCCTGTTCGTCAATGAATGGAACCCGGGGGGCCGCAGCGCAATCCAATGGAGTAGGAGGCGTGACATGCAGGCACCAGCTAACACCTATCGCAGCTTTGCTCTCTCCATGTGGCGCTGGATCGCCCCTGGACTGGAGAGCGAGTTCCCCAACGTCCAGGCCCGCCTCGATGCCGACCTGGCCAACGTCCTCGGCGGCGTCGGTCTTCGCCCTGCCTTCGACGGCGAAGCCCCTGATCTGCTTCTGCGTTACGAAGCCGCCCCCGGCGTCCTGTTCGCCGAACTCGTCGACGCCCGCACCAACGAACGCGTCTGGCGAACCCATCTCCGCGGCCAGGAGATCCTGAACGCGGTCCCCCCGGAAGCCGTCGCCGGCAACCCCAACCTCAACTGACCAACCCCAACCGGGGGCGCGCCCTCAGCCCGCCCCCTTCCCAACCTACTCCCGGGCAAGACCAGCGGAAAGCTCGCGAAACGCGGGCACAGAATACACGACCACTTCTTGTCCGATGCCGGAGGATTAAGGACCCGGAAAAGGTGCAAACAGTGGGCGTGCCGGTCTCGTCAGGTTGTTTGTGGCGACACCGATTCGCGGTTTGAGTGAGGCGCGGCATGGCACGGTGGCTGGCGAGTTGAGTATACTCTTCTGAAAATGGGTGCCGGGGGGGGGATTCTAGACGATCTATCGTGCTATCAATAGGTTACGGTTCGCTAAAATCGTATAAAAGTAGCCCATTTTCGCGATCAGCGGTGGCGCGGCAGGCGTCATGAGTGCGGCAGTTTCCGAAACGTCGAAACCCGAGCGGCAGCTCTCATTTCTGGACCCGGGAAGCATCGTAAACCTGGTCGAGGATGGTCCTTGTGCGCGCGCACTGTGCGTTTGATTCCGCGGACTCGCCTTGCTTTCGTCTGAATTCATCGAACACTTCACTGGGTCGCCTCTCTCTAAAGGTAGCCGGTATGCGAAAGAGGTCTTCGCCGGGTTCCCCCAGTGTTAGTGAAATAATCTCTTGATCCACACGACTTATCACCTTTTTGTCGAGAAGCTGATACGCCGATTCCTGAATTACAAAACAGCGGAGGGCGGGAACTCGCCATTGATCGATCTGCAAATTAACATCCGAACCATCATTCTGGCGCAGGCTTTTCCTTCTACCGACGAAATACGCTTCCTGGCCCATGATGATTCGCCGCCGCACTGGCTCGGCTGCTCCGCAGTCGGGCTCGCCCAGCCCAGTCAGCGCTTGCAGTTCTCCTTGTGACATCTGATAAGTAGTTACGGACTCAGTGATCGGATCAATCGCTGTTCGGCGTTGGGTGCTCACATTCCTGACCACCGCCACGCCCGAGCGCTCGCCATTGACTAAGTCGCGTAACTCGGCCATGCTCCCATCTGACCGAACAGCGATACGCTTGATCTGGGTATGACCAATCTCTCCCTGCGCACCGTACGCCTTGTTGACCATGACGGCGGTAAACGGAGTCCTAGACGCATCGGCTTGCGCCGACTTAAGTTGAACTACAATTTAAGCCACTAAAACAGCCATCGCGGTCGCAAAGAGCGTTA
>DNFG01000517.1:0-397 GCA_003487005.1 Bryobacterales bacterium | reverse complement strand
CTGCATTGTCAGAATTCCCCCACGCATGGAAAAGGATTACACGCCGAGTACACGCCACAATAATAATGCCCCACGCAAAACTGAATCCATGAGTCTGGGCAACTACACTCGGCGATCTCACACCAGTCGTCGCTGTATGTTGGGCATGTGTAGCTCATCCAGCAGCGGGACTGGTTAATGTCGTAGCCGTAGTTATACCACCCGGCGTCGCAAGCAGAGAGCTGGTGGTTATCTACGTGTGCCGACGCCAGCAAAAGGAATCCGCTGAGGAGAATGCGGGGTGGGAGCCATCGTTTCATAAGAGGGATATACCACGATCCGCAACTTCTGTCAACGAAATTGTTGGGTCGTAAATTGTTGGGTCGATGGAATCAGGCCGAAAGGTGGGCCGAAAGGG
>DNFG01000271.1:52197-64466 GCA_003487005.1 Bryobacterales bacterium | reverse complement strand
GTGGATGAAGGGGTGCATGTCGCTGGTGTTGAGGTGAAGGTGGAGTGGAAGACGTACAACGACAGCACGGCGCTGAATGTGATGTACGCGCTGCTGCCGTGGAAGGAGAAGCCGGGGTACGCGGAATTCTCGATGAGTTCGCGGAAGCAGGTGGAGGAGCGGTATTCGCGGCTGGCGGAGATTGTGACGATGAACTGGCTGGCGACGCTGCCGAAGGGTCCGCGGGATATGGCGGATTACATGAGCAAGCTCGAGCGGATGCGGGCGCGGGACCGGGAGAACATTCAGGCGGCGGCGCGAGACGTGCAGCAGATCAACAAGGAGGTGGTGGCGGACCTGAACACGACGATGCGGGTGCTGGAAGGGATCAAGCTGGTATCGACGATCGCGGTGGCGGGGATTGGAGCGGGGGCTGCGCTGGCTGGAGGAGTGGCGCTGGGAGGGATATCGCTGGGGGCGAGCGCGGGTTGGTTTGGGGCGGTGAACACGGGTTACAGCATTGCGACGTCGCTGGCGAAGACATGGGATGACGTGCCGAAGGCGAAGGTGGTGGGGGTCAGCAAAGAGCTGGGCAAGTGGGGTGGAGGACAGGCGGGGGAGGCGTTGGGGAACCGGATTATCGCGAAGGGGGCGGAAAAGATCGGGTTGCAGGAGAAGTTGCTGGGGGAGGCGTCACGGAAGATCGATCAGTATGGGCGAATCGCGGAGAACACGATCTCGCAGAGATTGGCCGGACACGCGCGGGCGAAGGGGTATACGGCGGCGGCGAGTCAGCGGACGGCGCGAGAGGGATTGGAGGCGGCGCAGACGGAAGGGGCGAAGCGGGCGGTCGTGGGTGGAGCGGTAAAGACGGCAACGGTGGTGGTGTTCGCGGCGTGGGACATCATCGACGGGTTGTGCGATTTCAAGGAAACGTGGGACGACACACGGTAGCCCGGAAGGGGCGGGAGTCGATATGATGATGCTGCCATGAAACGCATCGCATTGCTGACTCTTGCTGTACTGCCGCTGCTGGCGGCCGGACCTGAATGGAAGCCCATGTTTGACGGGAAAACGTTGAACGGGTGGACCGTGTGTAACGGGAAGGCGCCGTACACGGTGGAAGGCAACATGATCGTGGGGGCGACGGTGGAAGGGTCGCCGAATTCGTTCTTGTGTACGGATCGCGAGTACGGCGATTTTGTGCTGGAGTTCGAAACGAAGACGACGGCGCCGTTGAATTCGGGGGTCCAGATCCGGTCGCACCGGTATCCACAAGATGCGACGGGGCGGATCTTCAACGGCAAGGAGATGGTGGAGCGGAAGTTTCCGGCGGGCCGGGTTTACGGGTATCAAATCGAGGTTTCGGACGATGACCGGGGCGTGTCCGGGGGGGTGTATGACGAGGCGCGACGGGGGTGGATTTCGCGTCCGGAGCCTGGATCGAAGGGGGCGCGGGCGTACAAGAACGGGGACTGGAATCACTACCGGATCGAGGCGTACGGGGACCGGATCCGGGTATGGGTGAACGGGATTCAGACGACGGACCTGCGGGATCCGATGGATCAGAGCGGATTTATCGGATTGCAGGTGCATTCGTTCAAGGGTCCGCATCCGACGAAGGTGTACTGGCGGAATGTGAGGATTCAGGATCTGGGCAAGCATGTCTGGACGCGGATCTGGGATGGCAAGACGCTGAACGGGTGGCGGCATCAGGGAGGCGGCGTGTTCACGGTGGAGAACGGAGCGATCGTTGGGCGGACCAAGGACGGAGACGAGAGGGCGGGTTACGTAGTGAGCGAGGCGGCGTGGTCGGATATGACGCTGCGGATGAAGTTCCGGATTCCGAAGGGCAATTCGGGCGTGTTTGTGCGCACGGATCCGTCGAATATGGCGTCGTACGAGGTGGAAGTGGATTCGATCCGGCGGACGGGAGGCTTCTGGGAGACGGGACCGGGCGGCCGGACCTGGGTGACGGGTCCGGAGGATAATGCAGCGGTCAACAAGGAGGGGTGGAGCGAGTTAACCGCGGCGCTGTACGGGCATTCAATCACGTTTCATGTGAACGGACACCAGACGATGCACCTGCCGTATGATTCGATCGGCCGGACCTACGGAGTGATCGGGTTGCAGGCGCATGGAGCCAAGAACCCGACCGAAGTGTGGTTCAAGGACATCGAAATTCTGGTTCCGGAGAAGTAGAAGAGACGCAATTATTCGAGTTCAAGGGCTCCCAAAGCCTGTTCCATGGACCAGGCGAGGGGGCCCGCGTCGGCTTTGGTGGGCTTCAGGACGAACTCGGGGCCCTCGGGGGACATGCCCTCGAGGAAGGGGCGGAAGAGAAAGGCATCCGGGGGGCAATCGAACTTGGGGGTATAGAGGAGGGCTTGGGCACAGTCCGCGGCACAGAGGTCGCTGATGACCTCGATGATTTCGGATGGGGTTCCGTGCGTCACGCTTTTTATGATTCTCTCCAGAGGGCCAGAGTTGCATATCTTATCGGCACTTGTGGGGTCTGGCAAGAGGGGAAATCTGGATGGCCTCGCGTTGATTCTTGCAAACCGTTGAAAACGCATCTGTTATTGGCTTGTAGGCGAGGGGAGCCTGCGGAAGTCAGGGTATGTAACAAATCAGGGCGGAGGTAAGTATGATGGACTGGTGCAAGGCAAAACGGATCCGCGGCAGCGATTGAACTATCGCCGGGTGACGATTGACCGGAGTCCGGCGCAGGAGCCTGGGGTGGAGTTTGAGGTGATTCCGTCGCTGGTGGAGGGTGTTCCGGGACGCCGGGAGTGGGAGTCGGGGAGGCGGCCGGGACTGGAAGCGGCATGGACGAAGATCCTGGGTCGGTTGGGTCCGGCGGAAGGGGACATGCAGTGGTTCCACAATGTGATGGAGCCGCGGGTGCAGAGCCAGGACCGGCTGGTGAGCTATGACCGGCTAACGCTGGAGCTGCCGCTGGAAACGGATTTCTATCAGCCGGCGTTGTTGTTGTTGCCGCGGAGTGCGCCGCCGTGGCCTGGGGTGGTGGCCTGGGTGTCGTCGACGCCGGACTGGCGGACGCCGGAGTATTGGTGGGGCAGCTGGCTGGCGTCAAGGGGATTCGCGGTTTTGTGCTCGTGGTCGCATATCCGGCGGTACCGCGGGCCGGTGTACACGCCGCTGGAGGCGACGAAGGCAGTGTATGCGCGATTCGGGCGGTGGTCAGGGATGAGCCGGATGGTGTGGGATGTGCGGCAACATGCGCGGTTTCTCGGGGAGTGGCCCGGGGTGGACGAGAGCCGGATCGGGTTCATCGGGATGTCGCTGTCAGCGAAGACGGCGGTGTACGCGGCCGCGTTTGCGCCGGAACTGGCCGCGGTGGTTTCGATTGACGCGGGTTTGCCCTTAAACGGCGCGACGAACTACTTTGCACCTTGGTATCTGGACTGGACGACGAAGCACCCGGACATTGAGACGCCCGAGCAGACGGTATTGTCGCTGCTGAAGGGGAAGCGGACGAGGCCGGGTTTTGAGCACGACCATCACGAGGTGCTGGCGCTGGCGGCGCCAAGGCCGTTTCTGCTGATCGGCAGTTCAACGGAGGAGCTGAGCGGCTGGGACCGGGATGATTTGAGTTCGTGGGCGTATATCAACCGGGCGGCGGAGGTCTACAGGCTCTACGGGGCGGAGAGCAATCTGGCGTATCAGCCGACGAACGACGGGCACACGGCGAACGGGCCGGAGATTACTCCGGCATGGCAGCAGTTTCTGGTGGAGCGGCTGGGCAGTTAGGGACGAGGGGCGCCACGGCCACGGGGATTGCGGGCGGAATCGGGTGAATGGATGCTGCCGTAGCGGCTGTACGGATTGTTAATCGAGGTGGGGGAGGAGCGGCTGCCATACCGGCCGTGGGGGTTGGCGATGGAATCGGGGTCATTGGGGTTGGCGTTGAGGTTGCCGAGGAAGGTGTTCCTGCCATCGCTGCTGTAGAGGCGCGGACTCTGTGCGAAGACGGAGCAGGCGAAGGCGAGGACGAAAAGGGAGAGGGCGAGGGGACGGGACATTCGAAGGACCTCGCCTGAAGGACGTCTAGACGGGAGTTTGGGTTGCGGGAAGAAGGATGGAGAAGCGGGCGCCAGAGCGGGTGGAACGGTTGGCGGCGCGGATGGCGCCGCCGTGTCGGCGGACGATCGTATCAACGATATGCAGACCGAGGCCGGGGTGTTGGCGGCGGGTGGAGAAGTTGGGTTCGAAGATGCGCGGCAAGATCTCTGCGGAAATGCCCGGGCCTTCGTCGGCGACGTGGATTTCGTGGCCACCGGATTGGGAGAGGGCGTGAACCGTGATGACGCCGCCGGCTGGCATTGCCTGGGCGGCGTTGAGGAAGAGGTTCATGAAGACGCGCTCCCATTCGGAGCCTGGACCGCGCAGGTGGAGGCCGGGATCGAACTGGCGGAGGACGCAGACTTCGGGACGGCCAAGGAGTCCGGTCAGGTCGCGGACAAAGTCAGCGGCGCGATCAACGACGACAGCGAGGTCAATGGGGGCGAGGTGCTGATCGGCGAGGCCGTCGACGAGGCGGCGGCCGCGTTCGACGCTGCGGGCGATGGCCGCGGCGAGAGGTTGAGATTGTTCTTCGTCGCTGAGGAGTTCAGCAGCCTCGGCGATGGTTTCGAAGACGTTGTTGAGGTCGTGCGCGAGTCCGGCCAGATCCGGACTCTCTTCATTGGGCCGCCACATGAAGGCCTCCTGGGGGCTCATCCGCGAACCTGGGCCAGTGTATCCCAAAACTCGGGGAAAGACACGGATGCGGCTTCCGCGTTCCGGATGGAGACGGGGCCGGAGGCGCGCAGGGCGGCGACGGCGCAGGCCATGGCGATGCGGTGGTCTCCGTGAGAGTCGACTTCGGCGGCGTGGAGTTGCTGTTGTCCGGCGATGCGGAAGCCGTCGGGAAACGTTTCGACCTGGGCGCCGAGGAGGCAGAGATTGGCGGCGGTGGTTTCGATGCGGTCGGTTTCCTTGATACGGAGTTCGGCGGCGTCCTTCACGAGGAGGCCCTGCTCACTGCACGCGCCGAGGACGGAGAGGACAGGGATTTCGTCGATGAGGGCGGCGGCCCATTTGCCTTCGATGACGCCTCCTTTGAGCTGAGAACCCCGGACGAGAAGGTCTCCGACGGGTTCGCCGTTGCGCATGGCGATGTCGAGGATCCGGACTTCGACGCCCATGGAGACAAGGAAGTCGATGAGAGTGGCACGGGTGGGATTGAGACCGACGCCATGGAGGATGACGCTGGAGCCGGGGACGATGGCGGCAGCGACGAGAAAGAAGGCAGCGGAGGAGAGATCGCCGGGGACGGCAAGTTCGCGGGGTTGGAGGCGGGGGCGGCCGTGGATGGAGACGAAACCGGGGCCGCGTTCGAGGGTGGCGCCGAATTCGCGGAGGGCGACTTCAGTGTGGTCGCGGGTGGGGGCCGGTTCGCGGACGGTGGTGACGCCGTCGGCGAAGAGTCCAGCGAAGAGGACGCAGCTTTTCACCTGGGCGCTGGCGACGGGCATTGCATACTCGATGGGGCGGAGAGTGCCACCGGTAATTTCAATGGGGGGGAATTTGCCGTCGCGGGCGACGAGGGTGGCGCCCATTTGGGCGAGGGGGGTCATGATGCGCTGCATGGGGCGCTGGGAAAGGGACTCGTCGCCGACGAGGCGGGAGGTGAAGGGCTGGCCGGCGAGGAACCCGGACAGCATGCGGATGGTGGAACCGGAGTTGCCTGCGTCGAGGTCGGCGGCGGGGGCGGACCAGTCGAGGCCGCGGCCCTCAATGGTGACGTCGCGCCCCTCGATGGTGACGCTGGCGCCGAGGGCTTCGATGCAGCGGAGGGTGGAGTGGCAGTCAGCGCCGGAGGAGTAGTTGGCGATTTTGGAGATGCCGGGGGCCGCGGCGGCAAGCATGGCATAGCGGTGGGAGATGGATTTATCGCCGGGAAGGCGGACGGAGCCATCGAGGGGCCCGGTGGCGGGGGTGACGGTCTGTTGCATGAAGGGTCCTTGGTTACTCGATTCGATAGGGGCCGGGGCGGTTGAGCCGGATGGAGCGGCCGGATCTGGTTTTGGCTTCGAGGCGGATTTCGACGAGGCGAGGCTGAAAGGGGGTCTCGAAGGAGAATTCGGATTCGGCGCCGGGTTCGAGAGTCTCGTCGTCGAGGGTGCCTTCGCGGGTCTCGAGCGGAGCGCGGCCGGGGGCGAGGAAGTGAACGATGAGAGTGATGTCCTCGGCCCGGCGCTGGCCGACATTCCTGAGGCGGCCGTCGATCTGGATAATGTCGACATTGCGGCGGACATCGATTTCGACAACGGTCAACTCGGCGGGCCTCCGGCGCTCCTGCGCAGGCGCAAGGAGGGGCAGAAGGAGAACGCAGAGGAAAGCCACCCGGGTCCACATAGGTTTCAGTTTAGCGGACGCGCGGGTTGCATCTGTCCCCATGGGGGCCGGAGAATGAAACGAATTCCCATGAGACGCAGAGACCTGCTTGCTTCGACGGCCGCGTTCCCCGCGGCGCTTTCCGCTCAAAGTGGGGGGGCAAGTCCAAAGAACCTTGTGATCTCCTCCGCCAACGGGCTGAAGTGCTGCGAAGTGGCGATGGGGATCCTGAAAGAGGGGGGGGACACGCTGGATGCGGTGATCGCGGGGGTGAACCTGAACGAGGAGGATCCGGGGGACAATTCGGTGGGTTACGGGGGGTTGCCGAACGAGCGAGGGGAGGTGGAATTGGACGCGAGCGTGATGCACGGACCGACGCGAAGGGCGGGATCAGTGGCGGGGTTGAAAAACATCCGGTATCCGTCGCGGGTGGCGAAGGTGGTGATGGAGCAGACGGACCACATTATGCTGGCGGGGCAGGGGGCGCTGGATTTTGCGAAGGCGTGGGGGTTTCCGGAAGAGAATCTGCTGACGGAGAAGTCGCGGATGGCGTGGATGGCATGGATGCAGTCGCGGCGGGACGGGAACGGGTCGAATGCATGGGCGCCGGGGATTGATGCGCCGGGTTATGAGCCGCAGGCGCTCTTGCGAAGACAGTTTCCACGGGCGACGGAAGAGGCGATTGCCTGGGCGCTGGACGTAGTGAAGAACCCGCCGACGGGGACGATCAACTGTCTGTCGCTGAATGCGAAAGGGGAAATGTCGGGAGTGACGACAACGTCGGGGCTGGCGTGGAAGATCCCTGGGCGGATAGGCGATTCGCCCATTATCGGGGCGGGGCTGTATGTGGATCAGGATGTGGGCGCGGCGGGATCGACGGGGCGCGGGGAGGAGAATATCCGGGTGGCGGGCGCGCACACGATCGTGGAAAATCTGCGGCGGGGCATGAGCCCGAAAGAAGCTGGGCTGGACTGCCTGAAGCGGATTGCCCGGAATTTCAATGGAGACGAAAGGAAATTGAACCTGTTCGACATCAATTTCTATGTGATGCGCAAGGATGGTGCGTACGCGGGGGTGGCGCTATGGAGCGGGCGGGCGCGGCGGGGAGGCTACTGGGCGGCGCCACAGTTCGCGGTGAATGACGGGGGAGCATCACGGCTGGAAGCCTGCACGTGGTTGCTGGAGCGGAAGCGGCAGGGCAATTGAACGTTCCGGACAGACAAATGAGGTTTGGTCGGGGCGGCAGGATTTGAACCTGCGACCCCCTGCGCCCAAGGCAGGTGCGCTACCAGACTGCGCTACGCCCCGACTCCTCTTCAGTATAGCCGCACCCGGACCGGGGGGTCTGGCAATTGCCGGCGAATTGGGGCATGATGGGGGTGCTGGTCTGCCCCGGCCCCTGTCACGAGGAGTCTGTCCCGCCCGCGCGGGAGTTCATGGAGGCAGCATGCGCTCAATCATCTCGACAATCGGTTTTCTGGCGGTTCTCGGTGTTCTCACACCCGCTCAAGCGATCATTCAATGTCAGCTGACAGGCGTGCCGGTGCCGATGAGGGGCTACGGCCTGGCGGAACAGGCGGGCGACATCGTCCTCCGCTGCGCCGGCGGTACGCCCTTTGCCCCCATTGAGGGGACCCTGCAGGTTGCGGTCAGTAGTATCCTTGCGAACCAGGCTGATGGCGTGTTTCTGAATGAGGTGATGCTGGCACTGGATGTCGCTGGCGCCTGGCACCCTATTCCGGGCGTGCGCGCCCGCAGGCTGGGAGCGAACTCGCTCGCACTCGAGGAGATCCATGTCGCTTTCGACCCGGCAGGCACAGTCGGGCTGCGGGTTTCGGGGATCCGGGTGGAGAGCGGAACCGACGTCATGGCGCTGGTCAGCGCATTCGGCAATCCCCAACTGCCGGTACCCTTTGCGACCGTCATTGTGGGCCGCTCCACCGGCCTGGGGCTTGGGGCCGCGAGTACGGCGACGATTCCACGAGCGGCGCCCCGACTTCCGGATGATATTGATTTTGAGGGTCTTCTAGCCGCAGGCATCCCCTTTGTCACGACGCGCATTACCGAGACGGGTCCGGCAGTGCTCAGGCCGAAGGGCACGCAGCACGAGAGCGCGACGCGCGTCGTCGTGACATTCGCGGGAGTCCCGAAGGACGGCCGGGTGCTGGTACCTCGAGGGGTTGCGGGCTCGAATGCGATTCAGGCCACGTCGGGAGGGAATCTTGGAATTCCAGCGGCCCCCGGACTCCATCTGCCACAACCGTCTCCTTCGCTGATGCTCGGGCTGGTCAGCGGTGCGGACCCGAACGGTCTGGGCGGCGTTCCTGCCTTTGAATTGATACCCGGGATGAATCTGCTCGGCCCGGTGGCGACTTCCGATGAGCGGGACGGCCTGCACTATGCCGTTTACGAAGTGCTCGATGCGAATAATGCGGGGCTGGAAACGGCCCAGTTTCCCGCCTGGATCGTCATGCCCACGGACTGGCGCGAGGGCGGCCCGGTGATCCGGTCGTCGGTGAGCCTTGGGCCGGTTTCCGAGGTCCGTGGGGCTTCCGAGTCTGCTCCGGTACCCCGGTTTGCCGCCAATATGGCGATCAACGACTGCCCTCTGCTGAACGACTGTGCGGCCCCGTACTTTCCCCACCTCCGGGTAACACCGATCTCTCCCACCGAATTCACCGCTCCGTCGGGCGCCGGGCACCAGATTGGCAACATTATCGTTGAGAACACCGGAGGCAATCTTCTGGAATGGCGGGTCCGTGTCCGCTACGAACATGGGGCGGACTGGGTCCGAATCTTCCCAGAAGCCGGCGTGGAGCGGGCGACGGTCCGTTTCGACGTGCTGCCCGGGAATCTGACGCCGGGAGACTATACAGCCCAGTTGGTGGTAACCGGACTGGCGAATGCAGGAGAGGTGATTATCCCGGTTCTGTTGCGGGTGACCATGCCACTACCGCCGGTGGAGCCGCCGCCGGTTATTCACGATGTTGTGAATGCGGGGAACCGGATTCCCGGCCCGGTGGCTCCGGGGTCGCTGGCGGTCGTGTTGGGTGAGGGCTTCACCGAGCAGAGCACGGTGACGGCCGGCGGTATTCCCGCGCGGGTGCTGCTGGTGGAAGCGGACGAGATTCTGATCGAAGTTCCGCCGGCTTTGGATCCGGGATTGAGACGCGCACTGGTTCAGGTGGACCGTGGCGGGCGGCAAAGCGTGCCCTGGGGCGTCGAGATCGCGCCGGTGGCTCCGGCTGTGCTGTTTGCCCTGAATGAAGACGACAACGAGCGCAACGGACCGGATTTCCCCGTGGCAACCGGCCGGATTCTGCAGTTGTTCGTGACCGGACTCGGCCTGGCGTTGGACCCGGTATTCATCCGGCTGCACGACCGGGAGATTGAGGAACTGCTCCGGACGGACGGAATCGAGGAACCTGTTGGGGCAAAGGTGCTCCGGTTCGTGGTTCCCGAAGACCTGCCCGCGATGGCGACATCGGTGCTGGTGTGTGGGCGGACCGAACCGGACGGTGAACTTGCCTGTGGTCAGCCCCTGGATATCACGCTGAAGAAACCCTAATCGAGTTCAGGCGGTGGCCCGCCCGCCGGGCCCTGCCCGCGTCTCTGCAGTCCCCGGCGCGGACCGCCCGCTCCTGGACCGGCGGGCCCAGCCGGCCCTCCCGGCTGCATTCGTGGACGGCGCCGCTGCAATTCCCGCCACTGCTCCTGGGTCAGGACGGTGCGCATTTGCAGGCTCATTTGCGAGAAGACGCGGATCATGTCGCCTCGCGCCGCGGCAAGCCGTTCAATCGCGGCATTGGCCTGTTGCTGATCGAGGTTCTCGGAGTTGAACGAGTCTTCGACCTCGAGTTCGGCCTTTTCGATGGCGGCGCGGAGGTCGATGATCTTGCCGCGGTAGTCCCGGAGGGTGCTGCGGATCTGCTGGCGTTGAGCCTCGGTGAGGTTGAGGTCCCGAGCCATGGGTGTGTCCCACCAGTTGAAGATGCCGCGGGGGTTCTGTGCCGCCGCTGGCAGCACGCAAAGCAGAAAAGCCAGAATCCAGCGCATTTTACTGTACCTCCAGGCTGTTGGAAGTCTCAAAGAGGCTGTTAAACGGGTCGGTGGCGCGAGGAACGTCTTCTTCCATCAGGGCCGCGACCTCGCGAAACAGTTCACGGTCGCTCTGAGAAACGACGGCCACGGTCTGAGGCTGCGGCGCGGGAGCGGGCGTCTGCAGAGCGACACCGGTGACGAGAAGGAGGGCGGTGGCAGCGGCCGGAACGAGGCTCCAGAGGCCACGCCGGGAGGGCCGTTCGATCCGGTCGAAAATAGCGGCGCGTTGGGCGCGCAGGCGGTCTTCGCGGGCGGCGTACGCGCCCGCGACGATCTTGGCTCGACGGGCAGTGAGGGCGGTCCACCGGGGTGCACAATCGGGGCATTCCGCCAGATGCCGCTCATTCAGATCCGCGGGAGTGTCAAGACCATAGAGGTGGTCGAGCATCCGGGCCTCGCTCCAGTGGCCGGAGCCGGGCTGATTGATGACCTGCTTTTCGGCTTTCATGACCGCTTCACTCCTTCAACCTCGCCGGGCCTCGTAGAGGTCCAGCAAGTCTTCCCTCATTTTCGCAAGCGCCCGGGCGAGGTGGGCTTTGACGGTGCCCACGTCCAAACCGAGCAGAGTGGCAATTTCATCGAGGCTCAAGTCCTCGAAATGGCGCAGTGTAAAGACGGCCCGCTGGCGCTCCGAGAGCCGTTCCATCGCCGTCCGGAGCCGGGCTCCGATCTGCTGCGCGTAGAGTTTGTCCTCGGCATCCGGCCCCGTCGAGGGCGCCATGGCGAGGATCACCTCTTCGTCTTCCTGGTTCGGCCGCTTACGCCAGAACTGCCAGCGTCGCGACCTGAGCTTATCAAGACAGGTATTGACGGCGATGCGAGTGACCCAGCGGGTGAGGTCGTCGATCTCGCCATCCTGCTTTTCAAATGACCGGTACGCCTTCAGAAAGACGTCCTGCGTGGCGGTATCGGCGTCGTCGGGGTCGCCCAGCATCCGGAGGCAGAGCAGAAAAACCCTGCGCTGCTGGGAGGCCATCCAGCCCGGGAAGTCCGACAGCGCGGCTGCCGCCGGTCCCGCGGCCACGAGTTGTTCGGCCATTGCACCCATCCTACCCTTCCTGACGCCGGCTAGACGCGCGAGGATTACGCAGGTTGCGTGTTTTCTGATATCCTCCGGGCGAAATGACTTATCTTCTGCTTTTGGCGATTGGCTTGGTTGCGGGCGTGCTGTCGGGGATGTTCGGCATTGGAGGGGGACTGATCATCGTCCCAGCCCTCCTGTTTTTGATGAAACTGAAGGAGTTTGAAGCATTGGGAACATCGCTGGCCGCGTTGATTCCTCCAGTCGGGCTTCTGGGGGCGATTGAGTACTACAGGAACGGCCATGTGAATATCAAATATGCCGCTTTGATCGCGTTTGGACTGTTCCTGGGGGCTTATTTCGGCGCAAGGCTGACGTTGGGGCTGTCGCCAGAGCTTGTGCGAAAACTGTACGCGGTCTTTCTGCTGGTGGTGGCCGGCCGGATTCTGTTTTCTGGGAAGTGAGCGTGGGCCGTTCAGGCGGTCTTAGCTGTTTTCTCTTTCGCTTTCAGTAGCTTGGCATTCTGCCGGACTTCGTCGCTGGAGAGTGAACGGGTGCTGAAAATCGAGCACTGGGTAGCGAGGTTCTTCAGGTCGCTGCCCTCTTCGACGACCATTTCGTGCTCGACCCAATTGGAGAGGGGGATGTTGCGGAAGTAGAGCCGTTCCTGGAGCACCAAGGCCTTTCGATTGAGGAACATAGACTTGTTTTCGCGCATGTAGTGGCGTTCTTCGACGCGGAAGTCGCCGAGGAATTCGTCGAGGGA
>DNFG01000271.1:0-51796 GCA_003487005.1 Bryobacterales bacterium | reverse complement strand
GCCACAGCCACTTCGAGTTTCGCCTGCATGATGTAGAAAGCCAGCAGGGCAGAGCCAGCCGCGACAAAGAGCGGCAACAGAATCCAGAGCATAGCAGTCATCCCGGTCTCCTGACCTAGATGATCGGTTGCGGTAGTCCAAACCTTTAGGGTGAGGTAAAAACCTTACGCGAGAGATCCGTCCTGTGACCCATCGATTTTGTCGCCGGAGAGGAGGCCGGAGAGGAGCCGGAAGGTGTTGGGGGCGCTGAATGCGGCGAAGAACATCTTGATTTGGAACGAGATAGCGGCGAAGGAGCCATCTCGTTTGGCGATAAAGGCGGCGGCACCGGCGAGGCGGTCGCAGACAGCGAGGGCGGGGTCCACGTGGGCAGGTTCGGGGTCAGGGAGGGTGGCTGGGGCGTCGTGGAGGATCAGGATGTCACGATTGGCGTTCCTGATCTGGCGAAAGAGGTCGAGTTCGGCGAAGGAATCGCCGAAACGCTTCTCATCGAAGTAGTTCATGCCGGCGATGAAGGACTTGCGGAGGAGCAGGGCGTCGTCGCGGACGGCCTCGGCGCGCTCGGCGGTGGAATCAGAAGCCGGGAGGGCACCTGAAAAGCAAAGCTTGCCGAGTTCGGCGGGAGAAGGCAGGGCGAAGGACTGGGGTTGGGGTTCTCCGGCGGCATCCAGAAGACGGGGGGCGACGGCGGCGGCGCGGGGGGCGGATTCGAGGGCTGAGCGGAGGCGGTCGAGGGTGGCGGGCGAAAGGAGGACACCCGGGGCGAGCAGGAGGATCAATTCGCCGGTGGCGGTCCTGACGCCAATATTGCGGGCGCGGGCACGACCGAAATTGTGGGGCATTTTGACGAGCCGGACAGCAGGAAATTCGGAGTCGACCTCCGAGGAGCCGTCACGGCTGCCGGCATCGACGACGACGACTTCTGACGGGTTGGGCGAACCGGCGGGCAGGAGGGCGGCGAGGGTCCGGTGAAGGGCGGCGATCTGGTTCCGGGAGACGATGACAATGGAGAGGGCGGGGGAATCGGAGGGCTGGGGTTGTTCGGGCGGCACCGCTATGGATGATAGCGCGGTTGGGGGCTATACTGTGACCCATGCGGTACATTCTGGGATTGGCGTTGATGACGGTCTGCTGTTTCGGGCAGAGCCAGACGGAGTATGTCTTCGGATTCCTGAGGGCGAACCCGAAGGCGGAGAAACTGGAGCGGGAGCGGGTGATGGAGATCCAGAAGGGGCACATTGCCCACCTGGGGAAGATGGCGCGGGACGGCATTCTGGTGGCGGCGGGCCCGCTGGGGACGTCGACAGACCTGCGAGGGATTGTGATCTTCAAGGGGGTGACGGCGGAGCAGGCGCGGGTGGCAGCGGCGGAGGATCCGGCGGTGGCGAACGGCCGGCTGGTGCTGGATGTCTGGCCATGGACGGGTCCGGCGGGGATTGGAGAGCGGGTGGCGAAGGCGATGAAGGAGAGTCCGAACGGCCAGGTGCCGATGGTGAAGCGGGCGTTTGTGGTGTACTGGCGGACGCCGGAGATGCCGGAGAGTCTGGGAGAGGTGGCGGCGGAGCACGGAGAGTTTCTGCGGAAGTTGCGAGCGGGGGGAGATGTACTGGCGCTGGGGGCGCTGCGTGGGTCGAAGGAGTTTCTGGGGGTGGCGGTGTACCGGGGTGAAGATGTGGAGGAGAAGGTGAGGTTCTGCCGGGAGGAGGATCCGCTTGTGAAGCGGGGTTGGGTGAAACCGGAGGGGTTGGTGTGGTGGGTGGCGGAAGAGACGTTTGCGGCTCCGTAGAGGAGCGAGTCAGGGGAGGCGGGTACGGCGAGGGAGGAATTCAGGGTAGTTCAGCGTGTGGCAGGGATTACAGATCATGTGGCTGACGCGGGGTGGCGGTTCGCGGACGAACCCCGGGACCCAGACCCACTCGGGCGGATCGGGGGAGAGACGGGTACGGCGGCAGTGGCAGCACATTGGAACGGGATCGAGTCCGCCGGGTGGCGGATGAGCGGGGCGCTCGAGTCCATGGGGATGTTCGACGATGGGGGAATTGATGAGGATGAGGCCGAGTTCAGTGGGGTTGCTGAGAACGAAGAGGTGGATTCTGCGGAAGAGGGTGTCGCTGGAGCACTCGAATTCGTGGGAGACCGGGACACCGGTGGCGAGGACGGATTCGTACATTGATGCGTAGAATTGGACGAGGGTGTCCGGAAATGCATTCAGGATGGGGAAGCCGATTGTCTGCTGCCGGGTGAGGTGGGGGCCTCGATTCTCGCGAGCGAAACGATCCCACGCAGCGTTACACCAGTTGATGCGCAGGTGTCTGTCGAGGAAGTAGATGACGGAGGGGTCGTGCTCCAAAGCGGCCCGGGTGAGGGCGGCGGGATCGGGAATGGAGCCGGGGATCTGCACAATGGGCCCTGCTCCCCAGAATAATGCAGAAAGGGAGACCGGAGAGGCGTCAGGGGCGGGAGAGCCCGGCGCGATGGTGGAAGATTCTGGGGGCGAGGGGTGCGGAAAGAGGCAACAACGATGAGGAGGGCCGTTGAGCAGGGAGTAAGGGCAGTCGGGGTGCGTCTGCGGCGGCCGAGGGCGGAGCCAAGCCGGGCGGTTCAGCGGATCACAATTTTCGCGAGACCCGGGTTGCCGGCGGCGTCGAGGGCGCGGACGACGACGGAGTGTTCGCCGGGGGGCAGGTTCGGGAGGCGGAGGGTGAAGGTTTCGCGGAGGGTATCGGTGATGCCATCGTCGGCCGAGAGGAGGCGCCAGGGGGTGGCGTTGAGAGAGAATTCGACGCGGCGGAGGGGGGAGGCGGTGTCTTCGGCGGTGATGTGGAGGACGATGGATTCGCCGTCGCGGGTAGCGGGGGCGATGCTGACGGTGGGCGGGGTCTGGTCGATGACGACGGGGGGGCTGACGAGTTCGGCGTCGCGGGCGTCGGAAGGGGTATTGGAGAGGCGGTCGCTGGCGACGACACGGAAGAAGTAACGGCCGTCGGCGAAGGTTTCGGCCTCCTGGACGTGGGTGGAGTCGGTGAGGTGGTCCTTGAGGAGTTTCCACTCGCGTTCATCGCCGGCGCGGTAGTAAAGGGAGTAGACGAGTTGGTCCTTGTCGGGGTCTTCGGCGGTCCAGGAGATGTAGAGTTGGGGTTGTCCGGAGCGTTCGACGCGCTGTGTGGGGGTACCGGAGGAGGTTGCTGGGGCGGCACTTCCGGTATCCGTGACAGTGATGGAGTAAGCGGCGGCGGCGCTGGCGGAGGCGGAGGCGGCAGCGCCGGAGCGTGCGGTCCACTGAGGGAGAACGGAGATGCCGCGGATGACGGGGCGGGTGTTCTGGGGTTGATAGGTGAGGGTGACGGAATCGAGGGCGGGCGGGATGGAGCCGGACTTGAGTTCGGCTTTCCACTGGATATAGCGGGCATTGGGGCTGGCGATGGGGTCGCCGGCAGGGTTGGCGAGAGGGGGGGACCAGTCACTCCAGGTGCGATCGGGGCGGGCTGAGTTACCGGAACGGGTCCTGAAGATGAAGGCGCCAGACTCGGGGGAGCCGGTCCAGTCGAGGCGGCCCCAGCGGGCGACGTTGCCGGCGTCGTGGACGGCGGATTCGTAGGAGCCGGCGGGTTGGTCGGCGCCGTTGAGGCGGAAGAGTTTACCGAGGTTGGCGGTAGCGGCGTAAATGGATTTGTCGTGAGCGGCGAGGCGGGTGGTTTCGCCCTCCTGGGTTTCGGCGAGGAGGGTCGCTTTCAGGTCCGTGCCGAGGGAGTAAAGGCGGCCGCGCTGGTCGGTGGAGAAGACGATGGAGCCGTTGCGGAGGGCGAGGTCGAAGACGTTCTCCTCCTGGGAGGTCCAGAGGGTTTCGACAGTGTGATCGGGGTGGATGCGATAAATGGCGGTGCGTTCGACGCCGGGCATTTCGTAGACGCTGGCGGGGAGGGCGGTTTCAGGAGCGGGTGGGGGCGTTTTGGCGGCTTCGGCGGGCGGTTTGACTTCGACGCCACCCTGGGTGGGGGCGGAGGAGTCAGCGGTGACGGTAATGGAGGTGGTGACGACGCCCACGGGCGAGGTGGGAGTAGGGGCGGACTGGGCGCCATCAGCCTGTTTGCGGGCGAGGGATCCGCCGAGAGCGGCGACATAGAGAGAGCCATCGGGGGCGGGGAGGATAGAGCGGATTTCGGGGAGGGGGGAATCGTAGAGGACGAAGGCGCGGCCCTTGGCTTCGACGCGATAGAGGATGCCGTTGGGTTCGGAGCCGGCGAGGAGGCGGCCCTGCTGGTCGAAGGCGAGGCTGGTGACGTGGGACTGGCCGGTTTCATACCAGATTTCACCCTGGCCGGGGGCGGTGGCGCGATAGATGCGGCCATTGTCGCCGGTAGCGATGAAGAGGGAGCCGTCGGAAGCGGGGGCGAGAGCCCAGATGTAGGTGGATTGGGGGTCGAAGTACTCGGATGCCTGGCCGTTTTCGATCTTCCAGACTTTGCCATTGGGGGAAGCGGCAGCAAAGAGAGCCCCATTGGGGTCGAGGGCGAGGGCGAAGACTCCGGGGTGGGGGGCGGACCAGAAGACTTCGGGCTTCTGGCCTGGGCGAATACGATAAACGCGGCCGCGGTGGCCGGTGCCGAGGTAGAGGGTGCCATCCGGGGCGACGACGGCGGCGAAGATACCGGCTTCGCCAGAGGAGAAGACTTCGTCGAGGCGGGGGGCGAGAGTGAGGCGGCCATCGCGGGTAAGGGAGACGCCCTGGAATCGGCCTTTGACGAAGTCGGAGTAGGAGTTGGATTCCCAGGCGGCGGAACCGCCGGCGGAGAGGAGGGCGGGCAGAAGCAGGAGGGCGGCGGCGAGGAGGCGCAGGGGCATGGTCTGGGATTATTCCTTCACTTCGATGGCGATGGTCTTCGAACCGGTCATCATGTAGCCGCCGGAGGCGATTTCGATCTCGTCGACTTTGGCGCCGGGAGACTGGACCTGGGATTGACCGAGGAGCAGGGTGAGCGAGGGGGGCGGCGCGGGGAGGGTTTCACCCTGGACGATCCAGGAGGGGGCGCTGCGCCAGACGCGGACGAAGGCTTTGGTATTGGGGCGGAGGCCGCGAAGGAAGCCGAGGAGTTGGGGTTCGGTCTTGGGGGGCGCGATGAGGAACTGGCGGTATTCGGCGAGGTTGGACTGGGCGCCGTCGGCGACGGTGAAGTAGAGGGGGCCGAGTGGTGCGCCGACGGGGACGGTGTAGGAGACGGTGCGGGTCATTTCCTGGCCGTTGTCGCCGGCGAAGAGGGCGGTGAGCTGGATAGTCTCACCGGGGCGGGCTTCGCGTTTGGACGCCCAGAGGTTCTCGATCTGGAGTTGGCGCTTGTCGTTAGTGACTTCGATATCGAGGTGGATGCCAGAGACCTGGAGGCGGTCGAAGCCGCTCTGCATGAGGGCGGCGATGGGGGCGGCGAGGGCGCCAGAGGCCATGTTGGGAGCGGCGAGTTCGGAGGTGTAGACGTTTTCGAAAGGGATAGAAGGCAGGCCGTTGGAGAGGTCGATGCGGGCTTTGACATCGAGGCTGGAGAGGCCGGTGGTGCGTTCAGTGGCATCGATGGCGGAGAAGACGGCCATTTGGAGGAGGAGGGGGGTGAGGAGACGGTCGCGGACGATGTTCATCCGGTAAGTATGGTCGCGGGCGGCGCCGGTGCGGCTGCGAAGGCGGATGGAGACCGGGGTGAGGGTGGCCTGGGCGCCGAGGGTACCGGTGATGGCGGCGGAGCGGTCCTGGGTGATGACGCCGAGGTGTTCCTTTGAGGCAGAGATTTTGAAGGAGGAGTTCTGGCTGGCGAGGAGGGTCATCACTTCGGCGCGGGCGAAGGGCATTTCGGAGTCGCCGGTGGAGAGGAAGCGGTGGCCGAAGGCGTAGAGGGTATTGCCATCGACGTGGGTGACGGTTCCGTCGGCGCCGGCGGCGAGGTCGCCTGTGATGAGTTGGACGCTGATCATGGAGCCGGGTTGGGGCGGAGCGGGGTTGGGGTTCCGGGGGGCGGGGCTTTGACCGGCGGAGAGGCCCTGGACGGGTTCGAGGCCAGCGGCGCGGAGGAGCGGGGCGAAATGGTCGAAGGCAGCACGGGAGAAGCCGGACATCCAGAAGGGGGTAGAAATTTCGGTGAGGCGGGAGGGGCCGAGGTCGTAGTGGTTGGGTGAGGGGAGGAGGGAGGCGAGGTTGAAGGGGTTGTTGGGGCGTTCGGCGCGTGGGGGTGCGGCGGGGGTGGAGGCGGCGAGGAGCATTTCCTCGATGGGGCGGATGCCGGCGATGGGCTCCTTTGAGAATGGGAAGGAGAGGGCGACGGCTCCGAGAAGTTTGCCCTGGAAATAGACGGGGGAACCGGACATGCCCTGGAGGACGCCGGTTTTCTCGATGGGGCCGCCGGAGAGGCGGGCGAGGATGATGGACTGGCGGGGGCCGATGTTCTCGAGAACGCCGAGGATTTCGGCACGGAAGTCGTCGATTCTGGCGCCTTCGAAGACGGTGCGGCCGGTGGCGATCATTCCGGGGCGGACTTCGCGCAAGGGGAGGATGGGGGTCTGGGCAGCGGCGGGGACGGCGCCGGCGAGCAGGACGAGGATGACAGCAAGCCGCACTGATTCAATTGTAAGCGGGGGCGTGGAATGGAAAGGTGGGCTGGGTTATAGTAGGAGAGTACCTGCCGGAGTTGGGCGCGGTAGCCAAGTGGTAAGGCAGAGGTCTGCAAAACCTTTATTCGCGGGTTCGATTCCCGCCCGCGCCTCCAGCGAAATCCCCTAAAACCATGTGAGTGATTCGGAGAACGGGGAAGTGTGTGTGCCCAGCGGGAGGCGAGGGTTTAGCGGTGGGGGAAGGCGGCGGCGAGTGCGGCGCGGTCGGCGGGGGAGAGGAGGCGGGTGTTCTCGTTCCGGAGGAGGAAGAATAGGCGGGCGGTTTCTTCGAGTTCTTCGGCGCGATCGACGGCTTCGTCGAGGGAGGCTCCGAGGGAAATGAGGCCGTGGTTGCGGAGGAGGAGGCAGGAGTGGTGTGCTGCGGCATGTTCGACTGCGGAGGCGAGTTCGGGAGAGCCTGGGGTGAAGTAGCCAACGAGGCCGAGGGGGGCTACGCGCATGAGGTAGTAGGGGGTGACGGCTGGGAGGGGGTCGAGGGGATTGAGCCCGGCAAGACAGGAGAGTGCGACGGAATGGGTGGCGTGGAGGTGGACGAGTGCGTTTGCGGTGGGTTGAGCACGGTAGCACCCGAGGTGGAAGGGGAATTCCTTGGAGGGGCGGGCGGAGTTCAGTGGTTGGCCGTCGAGAGAGAGGCAGGCGAGATCGCCGGGGGAGAGGTTGCGAAGGGAGCGGCCAGTGGGAGTGATCCAGATCTGGTTGCCGCGGCGAAGGCTGAGGTTGCCGGTGGAGCCGAAGGCGTAGCCGCGGTGATAGAGACTGGCGGCGGTTTCGCAGAGTTCGAGGAGTTCGGGATTCATGGGCGGGGGAGACTGTTCTGGAAATGGTCGGCGATGGCGAGTAGGGTGGCGGCGGCGGCTTCGCCATCGCGGCGGAGGATCTGGCGAAGGAGTTTGTCGTGCTTGCGGATTTCGGTTTCGAAGCGAATGACGCCACGTTCGCGGGCCTGGTTCATACCGCAGGCGAAGAGGGAACCGACGGCGGCCTGGAGGGCGCGGGCGGCGTAGCGATTGCCGGAGAGTTCCCAGATGAGACGGTGGAACTGGAGGTCTTCGTGGAAGAAGTCGGGGAGGTTGTTGCTGGCGGCGGCGGAGGCGAAGCGGTCGTGCTGTTCGCGGAGGAGGGAGGCACCTTCGTCAGAGAGGCGCAGGGCGGTCCAGCGGACGACTTCAGGCTCGAGGATACGGCGAAGCTGGCAGATGGAGTGGAGTTCTTCGAGGGAGAGATCGATGACGGAGTAGCCGCAGTTGACGCGGCGGGAGACGAGGCCTCGCCCTTCAAGATCCTGCAGTGCCTCCCGGACGGGGATGGAGCTGACGCCGAAACGGATGGTGAGATCGCGTTCCACGAGGCGGGAGCCTGGGGTATGGAGGCCGGAGACGATCTCGCGTTCGAGAGCGGCGGCGATCTCGTCGCGGAAGGATTTGGCCTTGGGTTTGGGGGTTGCAAGGTGAGCCATATCAGAGTCGTGCCTCTTTTAAGATATATATGATGAGAGCATGACGAATCCAGTACAGGGTGAGGGCAGACGATGAAGCGGGGAGTGATTGCGGGTGCGGGGTACTTCGCGCGATTTCACGCGGACGCGTGGCCGAGGGTGGCTGGGGCAAAGATTGTGGCGGTGTCGGATCCGGACGGCGAGAAGGCACGGGCGTTCGCGAGGGAGTTTGGAATCCCGAAGGTGTACACGGACACGGCGGGGATGTTGATGGTGGAGAAGCCGGATTTCTTGGACTTGGTGACGGGTCCGGCAACGCACAGGGCGTTGGTGGAGATGGCGGCGGCGAACGGCGTGGACGTGATTTGCCAGAAGCCGATGGCGCCGGAATGGGACGATTGCGTTGCGATGGTGAGGCGGTGCGAGGCGAGGGGAGTCCGTCTGTTGATCCACGAAAACTGGCGGTGGCAGCCGTGGTACCGGGAAGTTCGGCGTCTGGCCGAGGGTGGGCTTCTGGGAAGGATCTTTCATGTTGGTTTCAGAATGCGGACGGGCGATGGGCGCGGCGAGTGCCCCTACGAGGTGCAGCCATACTTCCGCGAAATGGAGCGATTGCTGATTTACGAAACGCTGGTTCATTTTCTCGACACGTTCCGATTTCTGGCTGGGGAGTTGGAGAGCGTGTCGTGCCGGACGGCGAGGGTGAATCCGGTGATCCGGGGGGAGGACTGCGCGTTGATTGAGGTCGATTTCGCAAGCGGTGCGCAGGGACTGATCGATGCCAACCGGATCAGCGGTCCAGCGCCTGCGCCTGTGGCCTTTGGGGAGTTGCGGGTGGAGGGTGACCGTGGGATGGTGAGAATGACGCCGGAGGGGCGGTTGTGGCTGACGGAGTACGGGGAGGCGGAGCGTGAGCATCAGTACGAGCGGGCGGAGGAGGGGTACAAAGGCGACAGTGTTTGGGCGTTTCAACAGCATGCGACGGACTGTCTGCGAGGGGGCGTCCAGTGCGAATCGGAAGGGAGTGAGTACTTGAAGACGGTAGCGGCGGTACTGGCGTGCTATCGGTCTGCGGAGACGGATGCGCGGGTGCGCATCCAGGAGGTTCTGGCGTGACGCGGCGGATTGCGGTATTGCCGGGCGACGGCGTGGGTCCAGAAGTGACGGCGGAGGCGGTGCAGATCCTGGAAGCGGTGCCGGGGCTTTCGCTGGAGTACGAAGAGATGAGCGTGGGGGCCGGCGAATACCTGCAGAGTGGGTCTCCACTGCCGGATGCTACGTTTGAGCGGTTGAAGGAATTTGAAGCGGTTCTGTTGGGGGCGATGGGATTGCCTGGCGTGCGTTGGCCGTCGGGGATTGAGATGACTCCACAGATTGACTTGCGTGAGCGACTGGATCTGTATTGTGGTCTGCGTCCAATCCGGCTGTACCACGAGTCGCATTCGCCGTTGAAAGGCGTGAGAGCAGGGTCGATCGATCTGATGCTGGTCCGCGAGAACACGGAGGGGCTTTTTGTGAGCCGACTGGAGCCGTTAGAGCGCCGCGCGGAGTTCGCGGAGGACCGGATGCGGATTTCGCGGAAAGGGGCTGAGCGGGTGTGCCGGTCGGCGTTTGAACAGGCGCGGCAGCGGCGGGGGCGGGTGGCACTGGTGGACAAGGCGAACGTGTTGCCGTCGATGGCGTATTTCCGCATGGTGTTCGATGAAGTGTCGGCGGGATATCCAGAAGTGGAAACCGAGCGGATCTATGTGGACGCGATGGCACTGTACCTGGTGCAGTGTCCGCAGCGGTTTGACGTACTGGTGACGGAGAACATGTTTGGGGACATTCTTTCGGACCTGGCGGCGGGGCTGGTTGGGGGGATGGGGATGGCGCCGTCGGCGGATATCGGTGTGAGGTATGGGGTGTTTCAGCCTTCGCACGGATCGGCTCCGGACATTGCGGGGAGGGGGTTGGCGAATCCTGTGGCGACGATTCTGTCGGCGGCGATGATGCTGGACTGGCTGGGCGGTGAGACAGAGAAAGAGGGGGCGGCGCGGATCCGGCGCGGTGTGGAACGGGTATTGAGTGAGGAAGGAACAGGGACGAGGGATTTGGGGGGGCGTATGTCGACAAAGGAGTTGGGGAGAGCGATCCGGGAGGCCGTGCAATGAGACACGGGCGCGTGGTTTGGGATACTCACACGCATATTGGCCATGCGCGGCACAGCGGGCGCAGCTATGGCGCGGAAGAATTGCTGTGCGCGATGGAGCAGAGTGGGGTGGACCATTCAGTGGTGATTCCGTACCCGGTGGTCGAAGACTTTCGGGCGGCGCACGACGAGATCGGCGCGGCCGTACGCGGGAGCGGGGGGCGGCTCAAGGGGACGGTGTGTCTCGATCCGTTTGTCCCGGAGGCGGAGTTCCGGGATGAGGTGCGTCGATGTCGAGAATTACACGGATTTGGTGCGCTCAAGCTGCAGCCGCAGTATCAGGCACTGAATCCGTTGTGGCCAACCAGCGGTTTTTTTTTCGAAACAGCGGCGGAATTGGAGATGACATTGATCATCCACACGGGGACCGGGATTCCGTACTCGCTTCCGTCGCTTTACATGCCGGCGGCGCGGCGCTATCCGGAATTGACGTTTGTGCTGGCGCATTGTGGAGGAGGCGGCATGCTGGTGGGGGAGGCGATCGTGGCGGCGGTGTTCTGCCCAAATGTGGTGCTGGAGTTGTCGACGTTGATGCCGAATCACATTCTGGAGGTGTTACGGGAGGTGCCGGCGGAGAGGCTGATGGCCGGATCCGACCTTCCAGAGAATCTTGAAATTGAACTTCAGAAAATTGAAACGCTGCCGGTGAGCGAAGAGGAGAAGCGGCTGATGATGGGCGGGACGGCGCAACGAGTGTTTGGGGGCGCCGCGGCGTGAAGCGCTACGGGGTGGTGGCGGCGCTGTTTGTGCTGTCGATGATCACCTACATCGACCGGGCGTGCATCTCGACGGCGAAGGATCCGATCGCTCGGGACCTGGGTTTTTCGGACGCGCAGATGGGATTGGTATTCAGCGCGTTTGCGTTAGGCTACGCGCTGGCGCAGATCCCATCAGGGTGGTTGGCGGACCGCATTGGGCCGAGGCTTGCGCTGGCGGCGGTGGTAGCGGGGTGGAGTGCGCTGACGGCGTTGACGGGGGCGGCGTGGAGCCTGACGTCGATGGTAGTGATTCGCTTTCTGTTCGGTGTGGGCGAGGCGGGGGCGTTTCCGGGGAGTGCGCGGGCGTTCGTCAACTGGCTGCCGGTGGGGGAGCGGGGGATGGCGAACGGGGTCCTGTTCTCGGGGTCACGAATTGGGGCGGCGCTGGCATTTCCGATGCTGGTGGCGATGGTGGAGCGGTGGGGGTGGCGGGGATCATTCGTTGTGCTGGGGGTGCTGGGGGTGGGCTGGGCAGGAATGTGGCTGTGGTGGTTCAGAGATCACCCAGAGACTCGGCTGGTCGTGACACCGCCGGCGGCAGGTCAGGTGATCGGGTTGCGGGAGGTGTTCCGGACGACGGCGTTTGTCCCGGCGATGGTTCAGTATTTCGCGGGCAATTTCACGTTCTTCATCTGTCTTTCGTGGATGCACCCGTATCTGAAGCGGCAGTACGGGCTGACAGACGCGGAGACGGCGGGCTACGCGATGACGCCGCTGCTGGTGGGGGCGGTCTCGCAGTGGACGGCGGGTTGGGTGGTGGACCGCCTGTACGCGTCGAGGTGGCGGGCCTGGTCGCGGAGGCTACCGGCGATGGCCGGGTTTGCGATGGCGGCGGGCGGAGTGTTGGCGGTGAGCGAAATGGAGACGCCGCTGGGGGCGGCGATGGCGTTCACGGCGGCTACGTTTGGCGCGGACCTGACGATCAGCCCGAGTTGGTCGTATTGCGCGGACGTGGCAGGAAAGAGCGCGGGCAGTGTTTCGGCGGCGATGAACATGATTGGGAACCTTGGCGCGTTTCTGAGCGCGAATGCTTTTCCATGGCTGTTGGGCTTGACGGGGAGTGCCCGTGCCTACTTTGTGGTGGCGGCGTTTCTGAACGGAATAGCGGTTCTGTGTTGGGTGGGGATGAAGTCGACTCGCGCTCCGGCTACGGTGGATTAGTAGAGCAAAGTGCCCGATCCGGGGGATGGGTCTTGACTCCGCAGCCTGTAATCATAAATATAGAGGGACACGAGAATCCTGATGGCGCAATCATTGCTCCCAGCGGAAGCGCAGAAGGCCGTGGAGGCCGTTGAGCAGGCCGACATCGTGATCGGCATTCCGAGTTACAACAACTCGCGTACGATCGGCCACGTGGTTCAGGCCGCTCACGCTGGTCTGGCGAAGTACTTTTCCCAGTTCACGGCTGTGATCGTGAATTCCGACGGGGGGTCGAAGGACGGCACGCGGGAAGTGGTGCTGGGGTCCTCGGTGCAGGACTCGCAGCTGTTGATGCTGTCCACTCCCCTGAAGCCGGTGCACCGGTTGTCGTTCCCATACCACGGCATTCCGGGCAAGGGCAGTGCGTTCAGAATGATCTTTCAGATGGCGAAGGATCTGAATGCGAAGGCGTGCTGCGTTGTGGATTCCGACTTGCGGTCGATCACACCCGAGTGGATTGACTTGCTGCTGAGACCGGTTCTGTTCGCGAATTTTGATTTCGTGGCACCGTATTATCACCGGCACAAGTACGATGGAACGATCACGAACAGCATCATCTATCCTCTGACGAGGAGCCTTTACGGACAGCGGTTGCGGCAGCCGATCGGAGGCGATTTCGGGATGTCGAACGCGCTATTCTGCCGCTATCTGGAGCGGGACGACTGGGAGACGGACGTAGCGCGGTTCGGTATCGATATCTGGATGACGACGATCGCGGTGGCCGAGGGGTTCCGGGTCTGTCAAAGTTTCCTGGGTGCGAAGTTGCATGATGCGAAGGACCCGGGATCGGATCTGAGCGCGATGTTGCAGCAGGTGGTGGGGAGCGTGTTCGCGCTGATGCAGGAGTATGACTCGGCGTGGCGGACGCGCAACGGGAGCACAGACGCGGCGCTCTTCGGCTTCCGCTACGACGTGGGACTGGATGCGATTCAAGTCAATGTGGAGCGGATGCTGAGCCAATTCCGCAAAGGCGGGGAGGATCTGGCCGAGATCTGGTCGCTGGCATTGCGCCCAGACACATTGCGGGCGATTGTCGGGCTGTCGAAGTATTCGGGACCGATTGAACAGTTCCGGCTGGATGACGAGTTGTGGGTCCGGATGATCTACGAATTCGGCTGCGCGGCCCGGAGCAACCGGCTGGAGCGGGGGCACCTGTTGCGGTCGATCACGCCCTTGTATTTGGGCCGGGTGGCGTCATTCGTGGTGGAGACGGCGGAGATGGGTGCGGCCGAGGTTGAACAGCGGATTGAGAAGCTGTGCCTCACTTTTGAGGATCTGAAGCCCTACCTGATTGACCTGTGGTTCGGCGGCAGGGAGTCCGAACCCAGTAGCAAGACGCCCGAGGGGCGGGAATTGGAGGCTTGAGCCATGATTCGCACCTTACAGGATGTACTGGACCGGGTTTTGGACACGATCACTTTTCACCTGACGACCTACCTGCCGCCGCTGGTGGTGGCGCTGATCGTGCTGGGCATCTTCTGGCTGATGGCCAAGCTGGTGCGCTGGCTGATGACGAAGGCGATCAAGGGTTCGGGGATTGACCGTTTCCTGAGCGACAGCGGATTTCGTTCGATGTTCGACAGCGCGGGGCGATTGCACGGGACGCCGCTGATTGCCGGAGCGGCGTACTGGCTGATTCTGGTGGGCGGGGTACTGGCCGCGCTGAATGTCTTCGGGACGGACTTGACATCGCGGATGGTGGAGGCGACGGTCTTTTTGTTTCCGAAAGCAGTGACGGCGGGCTTGATTCTGCTGGCGGGGGCCTGGCTAGCGCAATTTCTGGGGCGCTCGGTGCTGGTCTGGGCATCGAACGAGGAGATTCCCGGGCCTCGGCGGCTGGCAGCCGTGACGCGGATCATCACGATGTTTGTGGCGGTGGTGGTAGCGTCGGACGTTCTGGACTTCGCGCCGCGGGTATTCTTTGCGGCGTTCGTGATTCTGGTCGGCGGCGCGGTGTTGGCGGGCAGCCTGGCGCTTGGATTGGGCGGACGCGATGCGATCCGCGGCTACCTGGGTGATCGGAAAGAAAAGCGGAGCGAAGAAGAGAAGTCGCTCTGGAGCCATTTGTAGGGTGCTAGTCGTCCCAGATACCGGGGCCTGTATTCTCGCGTGGCGTAGGCTCGGCGTTCACGGTGGGTAATGAACGAGCGAGGCGGCGCTTTTCGCCCTCAAGGTCTTTGCGAGAAGCGAGGTTGGTCCATTCGAGCGGGTCCTTGCCGCGGTCGTAGAGTTCTTCAGAGCCGTCGGCATATCGGATGTAGCGCCAGCGTTCGTCGCGGACGGAGTGGTTGTTCTGGCCATAGGTGGTGAGTGTGGCGAAAGGCCAGCGGGCGTTGGGGTTCTTCAAGAGTGGCAGGAGGCTGCGGCCTTCGAGTTCGTTCCGCTTGGGCAACTGAGCGGTGTCGATCAGGGTGGGGTAGATATCAAGGAGATTGACGGGGCGGGCGCATCGGCCACCCGGGCGGGTAATCCCGGGAGCGCGTACGATCAGAACGTTGTGAGTGGCCTCCTCCCAAAGCGCGAATTTGCGCCAGTGCAGTTTCTCGCCAAGGTGCCAGCCATGATCGCTCCAAAGGACGACAGTCGTATCGGCGCCGTGGGGGCCCTGGTCAAGGGCCTCCATGACGCGGCCCACCATGGCGTCGGCGAAGGTGATGGATGCGAGATAGGCCTGGACGGCGTGGCGCCATTGGCCGAACTTGAGAACGTTGGCATGATCGCCGTCTGGTTTGGCCATGCGACGCCCGGCTTCGGGGACATCGTCGAGATCATCCTCGTTCACTTCGGGCAGGGTGATCCCGTCAAGAGGGTACATCTCGAAGTATTTGCGCGGGACGAACCAGGGCAGGTGAGGTTTGTAGATCCCACAGGCGAGGAAGAAGGGTTTGTCGTGACGGCGGCTGAGTTGCTGGCGCGTCCATTCGGCGACCTTGTAGTCGCCCATGGCGGAGTCGGGCACATCGAGCGGAGCCCAGTCGAAATTGGCGGCTTTGGGGATGCCGTTGGCGGGCAGTCTGGCCGGGGCGGGATCGGGTGAGCGGTAGGGGCCCTGGTTGGGGAAGTAGTCGTCCCAACTTTGAGGATCCGGGAAGGCGCCGTGATATATCTTGCCGGCGCCTGTGGCAGAATAACCGGCGGCGCGGAAGTGTTGGGAGAGCGTGACGGCGTCGGCAAGCGCGGGGGAACGGCGCATGGGTTGGGGGTTGTCGTAAATGCCCGAAGTGGAGGGGCGAATGCCAGTCATCAGGGCTGCGCGGGAGGGATTACAGAGAGGGGCGGCGCAGTGGGCATTGGTGAAGTTGACGCCGGAGGCGGCGAGGCGGTCCAGGTGGGGCGTGCGGATGTCCGGATGTCCGCCGAGACAGCCGATCCAATCGTTGAGGTCATCGATCGCGATGAACAGGACGTTGGGACGCGAACGGGGCGCGGCGAAGTAGCCAGGCATCGTGGCGGTGGAGGCAAGAAAAGCACGGCGAGTGATCATGGAGTCAGACCCTTCTGGCGATAGTGAACAGCGGGCAAGGCACGCAGGCGCGCGGCGGCGGTCTCCGGTGTGATGTCGCGCTGGGGCATGGCGAGCATTTCGTAGCCGACCAGGAACTTCCGGACAGTAGCGGAGCGGAGCAGCGGAGGGTGGAAATGGGCGTGGAGGTGCCAACCTTGGGCACCGGTTCGGGCGGGACGCTGATGGAAGCCCATCGAATAAGGGAAGGAGATGTCGAAGAGGTTGTCGTAGCGAGTCGTGACGGATTTCAGGATGGTGGCGAGAGCGTCACGCTCATTATCATGCAGCTCGTGCAGCGTGCTGACGGGACGTCGCGAGATCACCATGGTCTCAAAGGGCCAGACGGCCCAGTAGGGAACGACGGCAATGAAGTGATCGTTGGTGGCGACGAGGCGTTCGCCGGACTGCTCTTCGAGGGAAATGTAGTCGCTGAGCAGGGTGTGGCCGTGTTCGAGAAAGTAGTCCGATTGCGCGGTGGACTCTTTGGCGATCTCGTTGGGAATGGAGGCGGAGGCCCAGATCTGTCCGTGGGGGTGAGGATTACTGCAACCCATCATGGCGCCACGGTTCTCAAAGATCTGGACGTAGCCGATCCAGGGAACCGAGGTGAGCTCAGCGAATTGGTCCGCCCAGCAGTCGACGACGCGGCGGATGGCGGCCGGATCCATTTCGGCAAGGGTGAGGTCGTGGCGCGGCGAAAAGCAGACCACGCGACAGATACCACGCTCGGCTTCGGCGCGGAGCAGGTTTCCGGCGGGGGTGGGAACGGCTGCGGGCGTGTGGGGCAGGAGAGTAGCGAAGTCGTTATCAAAGACGTATACGGAGGAGTAGTCAGGATTGCGGGCGCCGCCCGCACGTTCATTCCCGGGGCAGAGGTAACAGGAGGGGTCGAAGGGGGGGCGCTCGTCCTGAGGGGTCTTCTCGATCTGGCCCTGCCAGGGGCGCTGCGTCCGGTGAGGACTGACGAGCACCCATTCGCGCGTCAGAGGGTTGAACCGGCGGTGGGGGTGCTGCGCGGGGTCGAAGTGGGTCATGGCTTCAGCAGGTCGGGAGTAAGGTGAATGGAGACGATGTAGGGTTGTTCGCCAGGGGTCCAGTGTCCGTAGGTGGTGGTGACGAGAGTGCTATCGGGGAGGCGTTCCAAGCCGGGATAGCAGCAGTCGGAGGCTTTGTGGTTCTTCAGCAGGAGGAATCGGCGCTGGCCGGCGCGGTTGTGGACGAGGTCGTCCCAGTGGCCGAGCCAGGCGACCCAACTGCCCTTGCTGGGGCTTTCATGGGCGGTATCGCGAAAGGTGAGAAAGAGGCGGCCGTCGTTGGTGTAGACGCCGATGTGGCGATCCCCGGTGAGAGCAGCATCCATCTCTCGGGGCGTGGTCCAGGTGGCGCCTTCGTCGTCACTGAAGGCGATGAAAGAATTGAATCTCCGGCTGTTCTCGCGCAGCAGAATGGCGAGCTGGCGGCCGTCTGGCGATCGAACGATGCCTGGTTCGCAGAGATGGGCTTCGGGGTGGCTGAAGAGTTCGATGGGTGCGGACCAGGTGAGGCCGCCGTCCCGCGAGAGTGTCCGGTAGACCCGGAAACGCTTATCCCGGGTTCCGCCCTGGCGGATAAACCGGCCGTCATCGTGGAAATAGGCGCCGTAGATCCCCGGGCCATGCTCCATCAACGCCGACATCGCGACAATGCCGCCGAATTCGCCGATTGGGGCAAGGGGAGTCCAGGTGGCTCCATCGTCGTCGGAGACGGCGAGACGGATCGGATAGAGGCCCGAAAAAAGGATCAGACGCTTCGTGCCGCCGCGGTCGATGACACGGTGAATTGTGGGCGTTTCCCGCGAAGTTTCCCAGTTTTCCGGCGTGGGCAGCCGACTGGACCAGGTTCGGCCACCATCGGTGCTGCGTTTCATGATGATGCCGCCGCGGCCATGGCCCTTGGGGTAGACGGCAATCATGGTGCGGCCGTCTTCGAGCAGAACCGTGGTGGGATGGCCGAGGTACTGGCCGGCTTCGCGATCGACAATGGTCTGCAGCGCAGTATGGGCAGACAGATCGGATTGCGGGATGGTGATGGCACGCGGCGCCTGGGCAAGCGCCGCGACGGTGATGATGGCGCAGAGGCTAGCGGATTTGTGAACCATTTACAGGGCTCAAGAGGTAAGTGGATATGTTGGAGACCACCTCCCCGTCGCTCAGGCCGGGAGTGGCGGCCATCTTCTTCCATTCGGGGCTAGTGGCGAAGTTGCGCCAGTTGGCTTCGCGAGCGGAGAGGCTGTCGTGCCAGACCATGTAAGTAAGGTTGGGCATCCGGTCGCCGGCGATGGTTTCACCGAAGAAGACGGGCGGCAGTCCCTTCTGCTTGAAGAGATCGATTTCGCCGTTCTCGAACATCCCGATCTTCTTCATCAGGGAGAGGGGCGAATTGGACTCGTAGACGCGCAGTTCAAAGAGGCGGGCGGGTTTGCCTTCTTCGGGGGCCGGGGGGACGGCGACGGAGGGGAACCCGGCAAAGGCGCGGAGCAGGTGCGTTTCCATGCGCTGGAAGGGGAGGCCGGATTGGCTGAAAAAGGCCTCGGAAGCTCGCAAAAAAGGTTCATTTTGCATCAGTCTCGCCATGGTTTGCTCGTAGGCGGCGAGGCTGTCGTGGCTGGAGACCGCAAGCAGGAACGGCGCGTCAGGTGCTATGGAACTGGCGAAGAGACCGACGGGCCCGGATCCAGCTTTCCGGAGGAAAGGGATGACGTCCACGGTCAACCAGTTCGTGAGGCGGCCTCGCTGGTTGTCGGTCGTGTTGCGAAGTCTGAAGTAGCGCAGTTCGATGACGGCGCGTCCGGTTCCGGGGGTTTGAGCGAGAGAAGACATGGAGAGGGAGGCGGCGCCTGCGGCGCTGGCGAGAAGTTGGCGGCGTTGCATGACGTGGGCAATTCTATCGCAGGTCTTCGGGCAAGACAGCATAGCCCGAGGGAGGCGGATAGAGTTGCTTGAGAAAGCGGAGGCGTTTGCGGAGCAGGTGGCTGGGCAGTTGGCGGGGTCCGGTTTCGACGTCAATGTCGCAGCAGACACCGTGGAGGTAGAGAGTGAGGGTGTCGATGAAGCTCTGTCTGGCGTAGAGCTGGAAGCGGCGGCGGGAGTCGTCCAGGTCCTGCTTGAGTACCCATGCGGGTTCGTCGACTTCACCATGGGCGCGGCTGTCAATCTCCTCATGCAAGAGGTCGAGGTAGCCCTGAGGTACGCCGCTGGGGTGGGCCACGACGAGTTCGGCGAGAGCGCGATAGAAACGGTAGTGGTAGTCGGCGAGTTCCGCATCCTTGACCGCGAAGGCGAGGACCGCTTCTTTGCCCTGCATGATGCTGAAGAACTTCCCGGCGACTTCCTCGGGCGGGGGTTCGGTGGCGATGAGGAACTCGGGGGCTCGGCGAGACCGGGGAGGGAGGGGCACCTGAGCCAGGTAAGGGACGAGAATGATCTGGATGCGGGGCAGAAGTGCGGCGATGGAAGGAGGCAAGGCGGCGACAGGGTCGTCGAGGTACTCGCGGAGGTCGTCGGTGGAGAGTGAGACGGCGGCGGCGAAGTAGCAGAAGCGGTTGCCCAGCGGCACCATTTCCGATCGGAAATGGTCCGCGAAGTTCTTGAGACTGAGATGCGATAGGCTTTTGGGCGCGGACATGGATCGGGTAGCGGCCGTCGCCCGCAAAGGCGGGCAATCCCCAAGTCTATCAAAGCCGGGCAAGCGGTCCCGGCTAAACTAGGACCTGAAGTGGCAGCAAAGATCCTGATCTCGGCAGGGGAGGCCTCGGGCGACCGCTATGCGTCGCGGCTGGTGGAATTGCTGCGGGCGAGGCGGCCGGATCTGGAGTTCTTCGGGTGCGCTGGGGTAGCGATGCGGGCGGCGGGCGTTCGCGCCGTCGTGGACGCGGAGAGTCTGTCGGTGGTTGGCTTAGTGGAGGTGGTCCGGCACTTGCCGCGAATCCATGGAGAGTACCGGAAGTTGCTGGCCGCAGCGGCGCGGGAACGACCGGTGGCGGCGGTGCTGACCGATAGCTCGGGCTTTCATTTGAGAGTGGCACCGAAGCTCAAGGCCTTGGGTGTTGAGGTGTTCTACCTGGTAGCGCCGCAGGCGTGGGCGTGGCGGGAAGGCCGGGTGCGCGTACTCCGGCGAAACGTAAAGGAGCTGCACTGCATCTTTCCATTCGAGGAGGAATGGTTTCAAAGCCGTGGTGTGCCAGCGTTTTACATTGGCCACCCGCTAGCCGGAATGGTCCAGCCGCGATGGAGCCGCCAGGAATTTTTCGAGCGGTGCGGGTTGCCAGCGGGCCAGCCATTGCTGACGCTATGCCCAGGCAGCCGGCGCGGAGAGGTATTCCGTCACCTGCCAGTGTTGGCCGGAGCCCTGGAGAAGATCCGGGCTCGGATGAAGGTGACGGTGGTGCTTGCATTGCCAGGTGGCGCGAGCTGGACAGGTGAAAGTGCGGTCGGTGCCTTCGTCCGGCAGACTGGGTCTGTCCCTGTCGAAGGTGAGACTTGGGATGCTATGGCCCATGCTGACCTGACGATGCCAGCGAGTGGAACTGTCACCGTGGAAGCGGCTCTGCTGGGAGCTCCAATGGTGACTTACTACCGGGTCAGCCCGTTGACATACTGGATTGGCCGTCCCTTGGTAAAGACACCATACTTCTCCATGGTCAACCTGGTGGCGGGAAAGCGCGTCGTAGAGGAATTGATCCAGCATCGTTGCACTGCAGACGAACTGGCTCGCGCGGCGCTGGCGCTTCTGGGCGATGAGAATGCGAAGACGCGGATGCGAGCCGAGCTATCCGAGGTCGCGACGCTGCTGCGGACGGACCAGGACCCACTGGATCAGTCCGCAGCGCGGATTGCGGCATCCTTAAGATTGAGGGGAGTGACGTAGATGAAGACCCCAGTTGCGAGACTGAGCCTGTTCTTGTTGGCACTGCCGCTGGCCTTCGGCCAAACGGGCAGGACAGGCACGATCGACGCCGGCAGTTACAGGATCGAAGCGAAAGTGGACCTGAACGAGCAGTTGCTGCGCGCAACGGCGGAGGTCGTGTTCACCCCGGAAGACGACCGGATGCTGAGCGCCAATTTTGAACTGCACAATGCGCTGAACATCACGCGGGTGACGGACCAGCAGGGGCGGACGCTGCAGGCGTCCAAGTCCTACGAGGATTCGGGCGTGCGCGTGACTTTCGCGGAACCACTCGAAAAGGGGAAGCCTGCGTCGCTGAAGTTCGAGTACGAGGGACGTCTGACCGGGACCGAGGAAGGACCCGTTTATGGCATCAGTTTCGCGGCGGTGAGCGAAACAGGCGCTTACTTTTTGTATCCGGCACGGTGGTTTCCGGTCACCGGATACACGGCGGACCGATACACGATGGACTTGACGGTCGAGGCGCCGGAGGGCTTTCGCGCAGTCAGCAGCGGGTTGGAGAAGACGGAAGGAAACAGGTACAACTTCCGGACGATGCAGCCAGGATTTGCGGGCAGTTTCGCTCTGGTGAAGGGCGTGGCGCAACGGGTGTCGGCGGAAGGCTTCAATGTGGATGTCTGGTTCCAGGACGAGCAGGCGAAGCCACGGGAATGGGGCGAGCAGACTGGCAAGGTGATGAGCTATTTGAGCTCGGTATTTGGGCTGCCGCCCGTCAGCAACCTCCTGCTCGTGGAGACGGGATCGCGAGCGCCCGGCGGTTACGCAGCGCCCGGCATCCTCTTTCTCTCCACAAACCAGGCGCGACGCGACCCTTCCGAACGGGTCCTTGCGAATCAGTTGACTCGCCAGTGGTTCGGCAATTTGGTCTCGCCGGTCAATCGCAACCACATCTGGATTGCCAACGGGATGGCGAAGTACGCGGAGTTTCTGTATCAGGTGCAGTTGAACGGCGAGCAGGTGATTGAGCCTGAAGTGCGCGATTTGTACGTAGACGCGATGACGGTGACGGATGCTCCGGTCTTGCAGGCGGCGCGGTATGAAGACTACAGCCCCGAGTTCTTCGCGGTGACGGGTAGCAAGGGCGCGGCGACGCTGCACATGCTGCGTTCGGTCATGGGGGAGGAGAAGTTTGGGCAGTTATTGAAAGTCGCGCCGGAACGGTTCGCCAATCAGTCGATCCACACGGACGACTTTCGCAAACTGGCCGAGGAGATTGGCGGCGCCAACTATCAGGGCTTTTTCATTCAGTGGTTGGAATCGACGGGAGCACCGGAGTTCAAAGTCGAGTACACGATCCTGCGGACGCAGAGTGGCTTCATGGTGCGGGGGAAGATCAATCAAGACCTGGACACGTTCCGGATGCCGGTGAAGCTGAAGATTGAGACGGAAGGGAACCCCGAATTCGAGACGGTGGAGGTCGTTGGGCCGCAGACGGACTTCCTGGTGACCTCATTCGGAAAGCCGCGCCGGGTGGTGGTGGATCCGGATACCAACGTTCTCCGGATGACGCCGCAGATGCGCGTGGCCGTGGCGATTCGCCGCGGTGAGCAGTTCGCTGAGGTGGGGGCTTACAACGAGGCTCTGCAGGAGTATCAGCGGGCGCTGGAGGTCAACCGGATCAGTTCGCTGGCGCATTACCGCGTGGCGGAAATCTTCTTCCTGCAGGGGAACTATCAGTCGGCCGCGAATGAGTTCCGCGAGGCGATCAATGGCGATCTGGAGCCGACCTGGACGGAAGTCTGGAGCCATATCAACCTGGGCAAGATTTTCGACATCACCCAGCAGCGCGAGCGGGCGATCAACGAATACACGCAGGCGATCCGGACGAAGGACAACACGCAGGGTGCGCAGGAAGAGGCGGCGAAGTATATGAAGACGCCATACGAGCGGCAGGGACGCGGTTAGCCTTCAAGGTTCAGCCAGCACGGGCACATCGAGGCGGACTTCACGGAAGAAGCGGCCTCGCATGTGACCGAGCCAGCGGTCGGAGTAGCGCTTTTCGAGGTCGATATCGGCGACCGCGATCGCGCCGTCCGTCTCCTTGGAGGTCAGGATCTCGCCGTTGGGATCGACGATTGCCGACGGGTAGTCGTAGCCCGAGGATGCGAGAAAGACGTGGTTTTCGAGAGCGCGAGCGCGTCCGAGGAGTTCGCTGCCGCCCCAAATGGGCATCAGAATCAGTTCGGCGCCCCGGAGCGCCAGAGCGCGGGCAGGGTCGGCGTATTGCACATCCCAGCAGATCATGATTCCGATGCGGCCGAAGTCAGTGTCAAAAACGGGGTAGTCGTCGCCAGCGGTAATGCCGCCTTCCAGTTCTTCGCGGGGGATGTAGACCTTGCGATACTTCCCGGCGTAGTGGCCGTCACGATTGATGAGGACAGCGGTGTTGTAGACGGCCTTCCCTTCCCGCTCATAGATCCCGGCAACAATCCAGGCCCGGCGGGCGCGGGCGAGTTCGCCGAGGCGTTTGGTGGACGGACCGGGGATAGGCTCGGCGACGTCGGCGTATTTGAGGCCCGAACCGACCATGGTTGCGCCCTCAGGCAGCAGAATCAGATCAGTACCGGCGGGTGCTTTGGAGGCCAGCTCAATGAAACGGGCGAGAGGATCCTCGCCCTTCGGGCGCAGGCGGAGCGTGGCAATGCGAGCCTTTCGCGGCGCGGGCGGCGGAGTTTCAGCGAATCGGATGTCACGCCAGCGCACTTCGCCTTCGGGCGCCTCGATCAGCCAGAGTTGGATGGTGGCGGCTGTAGCGTTTTGCGGTGCCTGGGCGGTGAGGGTGAGCCTCCGGGCCGGACCGCTGGACTCCTCGTGGTACGCGTATTCGGGCTGACCGGCGCGGCGGTTATCGGCGGTGCGCCAATCGATGCGAGCCACCACTTGGCGCGGCGGCAGATCGATACCGGTTCGCGGTTCGTATGTGGCTGCAAGGTGATACCACTGGCCGGGGCGTACGCCGGGGTGGGTTTGCTGCCAGCCTCCGGCGGCGGCCGGATTGCCCGCGCCGCGGAGAATGAGCACGCCATTGCGCTGTTCGCCCGCGGGCTGGATCTCGGCGCGAGGAGCCCAGAGGGTCCATTCCTGCGCCGCGCATAGCGCGGAAAAGGCGAAAAACAGCGCGAAATGGCGCTTGAACATGGTATTTTCCCGGTTTCTAGTGCTCCTCGCCTTCGAGGAGACGTTCGGCTTCGATGGCGGCCATGCAGCCTGCCCCCGAAGCGGTGATCGCCTGGCGGTAGACGCGATCCTGGACATCACCGGCATGGAAGACGCCGTTGATATTGGTTCGCGCGCCACCGTGAGAGAGGATGTAGCCATCTTCGTCGAGGTCGAGTTGCCCCACAAAGGGTTTCGTGTTCGGGATGTGTCCGATCGCGAGGAAGAAGCCATCGACTTCCTGCTCCCAGGCTTCTCCTGACTTCACGTTCTTCAGTTTGACGCCGGTGACATAGCCCTTTTCGACGTCCAGAATATCCTCGACGACGGTATTCGTGAGCCACTTGATTTTGGGATTGGCCCTGGCGCGGTCGAGCATGATCTTGGAGGCGCGGAATTCCTCGCGGCGGTGGACGAGAGTGACCTCGCTGCCAAAGCGAGTCAGGAACGTGGCTTCCTCCATGGCGGAGTCGCCGCCGCCAATGACCATGATCTTCTTGCCCTTGTAGAAGAACCCGTCGCAGGTGGCGCAAGAACTGACGCCGTGGCCGATCAGCTTCTGCTCATTAGGAAGGCCCAGCCAGCGGGCGGAGGCGCCGGACGCGACAATCAGCGTGCGTGTCTCGATCCATTCGTCCTCGATACGCAGGCGGAATGGACGCTTGGACAGGTCCGCCTCCTCCACCTTGCCGTCGCGGTAGACGGCGCCAAAGCGGATTGCTTGCTGCTTCATGTTCTCGACGAGTTGCGGGCCCTGGATGCCCTCGGGGAAGCCGGGGAAGTTTTCGACCTCGGTGGTCAGGGACAACTGGCCGCCGGGTTCGTGGCCACTGATGACCAGCGGATTCAGGCTGGCGCGAGCGGAATAGATGGCGGCGGTGTTGCCTGCGCATCCGGATCCGATGATCACGACGTTGTGCATAATTCTCCTTGGCTTGAAACCACAATGCTAGCATTCGCGGCCGGGTTGGCTCAGCTGAGGATCTGGTAGGTGACGAGTGCGCAGACGTAGGCCATTGCGCTCATGAAGACAAACTGGACAATCGGCCACTTCCAGCCGCCGGTCTCGCGTCGGACGACGGCGAGGGTGGACATGCATTGCATGGCGAAGGCGAAGAAGATGAGAAGAGCGACGGCGCCGGCGAAGCTGAGGTCCTGTTGGAGGGCGGTCTGGAGGCCGCGGGCCTCGCCTTCGGATTCCATCCCGTAAATGGTGCCGAGAGTACCGACGATCACTTCGCGGGCGGCGAGCGACGTAATCAACCCAATGCCGATCTTCCAGTTGAAGCCAAGGGGTTCGATCAGCGGCTCGATCGCGCGGCCGAGAGTCCCGGCTAGACTTTGCTCGATAGGGGGCGGCTGTCCATCGACGAACGGGATGCTGGCGAGGCACCACAGGACAACCGTGACAGCGAGGATGACAGTGCCGGCCCGCTGGAGGAAGGCGAGGGCTCGTTCCCACAGCCGGAGGCCGATCGAGCGCAGGTTGGGCCGGCGGTAGGGCGGCATTTCCAGAACGAAGGGCGTCCGTTCGCTCTTCAGAATCGAAGACTTGAGGAGGCGTGCCGTGATGACGGCGGCGAGGAAGCCAAGGACGTACAAGCCGAGCATCGAAGCCGCGCGCGTGCCAAAGAGGCCCCCGAGGAGGGGCTGTTCCGGGATGAACGCCGCGATGATGAGCGTATACACGGGGAGCCGCGCCGAGCAGGTCATGAATGGGGCGATGAGAATGGTAGCAATGCGGTCGCGCTTGCTCTCGATGGTACGTGTGGCCATGATGGCGGGCACGGCGCAGGCATAGGCGGAGAGCAGAGGGATGAAACTCTTGCCCTGGAGGCCGATCCGGGCCATGGTGCGGTCGGCGATGAGGGCGGCGCGAGCGAGGTAACCGGAATCTTCGAGGATGACGATAAACAAGAAGAGGAGCAGGATCTGGGGCAGAAAGATGATAACGGCTCCGACGCCGCTCCAGATGCCCTCGACGAGGAGTGAACGCCAGAGGGTGTCGGGGAGTTGAGCAGTAAGCCAGCCACCGGACCAGGTGACGAACTCCTCAATGGCCTCCATCATGGGTTGCGCCCAGTTGAAAATCGACTGGAACACGGCGGCGACGACGAGGACGAAGACCAGGGGTCCCCAGGCCGGATGGAGGAAGAGCCCGTCGAGTCTGCGGGTCCAGGCCGATGGGGCAGGTGTGAGATAACCTGCGCCGGAAGAGATCTGCCGGGCCCACTGGCGGCATTGGGGTACGTCTTGCAGCACGGGCAACTCGATGGGCCGGGGCAAGGCGATGCCGCCTCCGAGGAATCGGGTAACGGCTCCGAGACCCTCGCCCTTGGCTGCGCTGATCAGCGCGACGGGGGTTCCCAATTGGAGGGCGAGCTTCTCGGCGTCGACTTCGCCTCCGCGTTCAGCGAGGTCATCAGCCATATTGAGCAGAACGAGAGTTGGCAGCCCGAGGCTGAGTATCGAAGCGGCGAGCGGCAGGTGGCGGCCCAGATTGGTGGAATCGACGACAAGCATGACGGCGTCTGGCCGGCGAAGGCCGGACATGTCACCGTGGAGGACGTCGTGTGTAACGCGCTCGTCTTCCGAGCGTGGGCGCATGCTGTAGATGCCGGGCAAGTCGACGAGATCCACGTCGTGATGCCCATGGAGGTGGGCTCGTCCCACACGGTGTTCGACGGTGACGCCGGGGAAGTTGGCGACTTTTTGACGCAATCCGGTCAGCCGGTTGAAGAGGGTGGACTTGCCTGAATTCGGCGGTCCAACAATGGCGACCAGGCGATTCTGTCCCGACTTCGATAGTGTTGCCGCGGTGTGGGCGGGCGTCTCGTGGCAGTCGCTCATCTCGATTAGTCGGCGGACTCCGGCTTTAAGTGGATATGCAGTGCGGTTTCGCGGCGAAGGGCTACCTCGGCCCCGTCGACGCGGAACACCCGGGGATCTCCCCCAGGGGCTGAGCGAGCCGCGGTCACTGCCTGACCAGGGACGAACCCAAGTTCCATCAGCCGCCCGGCCAAGTCTTCTGGCAGATTGAGGCTCTCCACCAAAGCCTGCTGATTCTCGAGGAGGTCAGCCAGCGTTCTTTGGCTCGTCACACTGGCTCCGTTTTTGAAACTGACTTGCATAAGCTACTCAGAACCAGTATCCGCCCGGTATTGGCCTCCGGTCAATGGGGATGCAGGCAGACCGGCCATTGATGCCAGGGTTCGCGCACCCGCGTGCTACAATCGGCGGCGTGGCAGAAGCAGGTGTGAAGTCGGGGTATACGCGTTTGGAGGTATGCCGCCTTCTGAACATTGCGGAGACGGTACTGGAAGACTGGGAACGCCACGGGTTTCTGCTCAAGCAAAGTCACTACGGTTTTCAAGAGATGGTGGCTCTGAAGACGCTGCGCGAACTTCGGCGGAACCGCTACAGGCCCGAGCGAATCCGTCTCATTGTGGAGGCGCTGCGGGAGCGTTTGCGCCATATCGAGAATCCGCTCACCGAGCTCAAGATCTTCACGGATGGCCGGCGACTGGCGGTGCAGGTCGACGGCGGCCGGATGGAACCGTTGACCGGCCAACTTCTCCTGAACTTTGATCAGGATGAGATCCGGCGGCTGCTCCAGTTCCCTGGAAGACCGGCTGAAGATGAATCGGCGCGGGCGGCTGCTGCTCGGCGATTCGAGGCGGACCGCTGGTTTGAAAAGGCCGTGGAATTGGAACAGACTGGCGGGGCGGCGGATCGACTGATCGCGGCTTACGAAAAGGCGATCGAGGCCGATCCCGGCCACTCCGCTGCTTTGGTGAACCTGGGGACGGTCCATTTCCACCAGCAGAACTGGGTTCGCGCCGAATCCTGCTACCGCAGAGCGACCGTGGCTCAGCCTGATTATGCTCTTGCGCATTTCAATCTGGGCAACCTCTACGATGAATTGGGCGAGGTCGCCAAGGCGCTGGAGTGTTACGAGCACACACTTCGGCTGGATTCCGGCTATGCCGATGCCCATTACAATTTGGCGCTCCTGGCTCAGGGCAAGGGCGACTCTCTGAAGGCGTTGAAGCACTGGCGGGCCTACCTGAAACTGGATCCGCAAGGCTACTGGGCCGCGATCGCCCGCCGGGAGTTGGCTCGTGTGCGCGAGGAGGCGGTTATCTCAGGCAAACGCGCCAAGGGTGCGTAGTTAACAATTAGGCCGCGCCCGGCCGGCAGGATTCCACCGCGTCGAAGCGGCCGGCGAAGTACTTGCGGTTGATCCAAAGCGCCACGTTAACCAGAGCAATCAGGACGGGAACCTCCACCAGCGGACCAATGACGGCCGCGAACGCCGCGCCGTGCTGCATGCCGAAAGTGGCGATCGCGACGGCAATGGCCAGTTCAAAATTGTTTGAAGCGGCGGTGAAGGAGAGCGTGGTGGACTCGGCGTACGTTGCGCCGACGCGCGCGCTCATCCAGAAGGACACCATGAACATCACCACGAAGTAGATTGCCAGCGGGATGGCGACCCGGACCACATCAAAGGGGAGTTGAACAATCGCCTCGCCCTTGAGCGAGAACATCAGCACGATGGTGAACAGCAGGGCGATCAGGGTGATCGGACTGATGCGCGGAATGAAACGTCGCTCGTACCAGTCGCGTCCCCGCTTCCTCACTAGAATCATGCGGGTAAACAAACCGGCCAGGAACGGAATGCCCAGGTAGATGAACACGCTTTCGGCGATGTCGCCCATCGTGAAACTGACTTCGACCCCCTCCATACCCAACCAGCGCGGGAGCACTGCGAGGAACAGGTACGCATAGGGTGAAAAAAAGAGCACCTGGAAGACCGAATTGAAGGCGACCAGACCCGCGCAGTACTCGCGGTCGCCGCGGGCGAGGTCGTTCCAGACGATCACCATCGCAATGCAACGCGCCAGGCCGATCAGAATCAGTCCTGTCATATACTCAGGTCTGTCGCGCAGAAAGGTGACCGCGAGCACGAACATCAGCAGTGGGCCAACGACCCAGTTCTGCAATAGAGACAGGATCAACACCTTCCTGTGGGCAAACACCCTGCCCATCTCCTCGTAGCGAACCTTCGCCAACGGCGGGTACATCATCAGGATCAGGCCGACGGCAATCGGAATCGATGTCGTGCCGATGCTCATCCGCTCCAGTGCGGGGACGATGTTGGGGAACAGGTAGCCTGCCCCCACGCCCACGGCCATGGCGGCGAAGATCCAGAGTGTCAGGTAGCGGTCCAGGAATGGGAGGCGTGAGGCGGCGGGGGTGCTCATGAATTCTAGTTCGATAATACTCGAAATATGGGGAAGAGAACAAGTAAACGAGCCAGCTGAAGCCCTCGGTGTATCCTGAGAGATTGGAGGTGAATCCCGCTTGAGCCGCATTGGGATGGCGTTTCGCGCCTTTTTCAGCATTCTCGGAGGCGATCTACCCGAGCAAATCGCGACGGCGTTTGGTTACGCGAAAGTGGCGGTGCGCCGCCCACCGGAGCCGGCGAAGGAGCCCGTTGTGAAAACCTCCGACGGCGCGCTGCAGCTTCTGGGGATTCTCCAAAGGGATGCCCGGTTGGTTGACTTCCTGATGGAAGACATCGCCCCGTATTCGGACGATCAGGTGGGATCGGCGGTCCGAAACGTGCATGAGCAGAGCCGCGAGTCCCTGCGAAAGTACCTGACGCTGGCGCCGGTGATCGACGGCGTGGAGGGGACATTCACCAAGCCGGAGGCGGCTGGGGCGGTTGCTCGGGGTGCTAACGCGATCAAGTTCATTGGGAATCTGCCCGCGCAGGGCAAGCCGCAGGGAGGTTTGCTGCGGCACAAGGGATGGCGGGTGGACAGCGTGAATCTGCCGGCGGTGAATCCGAAGCAGAACGTCTCGATAGTGGCGCCGGCCGAACTGGAAGTCGAGTAAGTTTGCGATACCTGGGCATCGATCTAGGGACTACCAACTGCGGCTTCGCGCACGCCGGAGCGGCAGGACCGGTGGAGGTGTTTGCCATCCCACAACTGGTGAGCCCAGGCGAGGTGAGGGCGGAGCCGTTGCTGCCCTCCGCACTCTATCTGGCACGCGATGGCGAGTTCGCGGAAGGTCTACTCGACCTGCCGTGGCGCCAGGGGGGACTTCGGGTGGCAGGTCATCTCGCCGCCCGGCGGGGGGCGGAGAGCCTGGGACGGCTGGTCACTTCGGCCAAGTCGTGGCTCAGCTACACGGGCGCCGAGAGAACGGCCCCGATTCTTCCCCCGAGTGCGTCCGAAGGAGCACCGCGAGTCTCACCCGTCGAAGCATCGCGCCTCTACCTGGAACACCTGCGCGAGGCGTGGGAGCATGTTCATCCGGACGCGCATTTTGCCGGACAGCGGATCGTGTTGACGGTGCCTGCATCTTTCGATGCCGTGGCCCGGGAATTGACGGAACAGGCCGCGCGGCAGGCTGGTTTCGGAGAGGCGGTTTTGCTCGAGGAGCCTCAGGCCGCTTTCTATGCATGGCTTGAAAGCCATGAGGACTGGCGTTCGCACATCGGCCAGGGCGATCTCGTGCTGGTCATCGACGTGGGTGGAGGAACGACTGATCTTTCGCTGATCACCGTCGCGGCGCGGGAGGGTTCTCTCGAGCTCGAGCGAGTAGCCGTGGGCGAACACCTGCTGCTCGGCGGCGACAACATGGACCTCGCACTCGCGAATTCGCTCGCGCAGAAGTTCGCCGCGCAGGGCCACAAACTCGATGCGATGCGGATGCAGTCGCTCTGGCAGCAGTGCCGACTCGCAAAGGAGCGGCTATTGTCGAATCCGGACTCCGCGGCGGAAGCGGTCACGATTCTGGGCCGGGGGACAAGCCTGATCGGCGGAACGCTCAAGGCGATGTTGGAGCGTGAGGAGGTCGAACGCCTACTGGTTGACGGCTTCTTCCCGGTCGTGAGCAGCGACGAGATGCCCGGAAGGAGGACTCGCGCCGGACTGGTCGAGGTTGGGCTTCCGTACGAGACCGACGCGGCGATTACCAGACACCTGGCGCGGTTCCTCCGTCGCGGCGATGGTGAGTTGGCGCGGCCGACCCATGTCCTCTTCAACGGCGGAGTGTTTCACGCGGCCCACCTGCGCGAGCGCGTTCTGACGGTATTGAATTCATGGCTGGCGGAAGAAGGGGCGCCACCCGCCCAGGCCCTCGTGGGCGAGGACCTGATGCATGCGGTCGCGAGAGGTGCCGCTGCGTATGGCCGGGCGAGAGACAAAGGAGGCATCCGGATTCGCGGCGGCGTTCCCCGGACCTACTATGTGGGGATTGAAACCGCCATGCCGGCAGTCCCGGGAATGGCGGCGCCGCTCAAGGCGTTGACGGTTGCGCCTTTTGGCATGGAAGAGGGCTCCGGCGCCGAAGTGCCCGCGGGCGAGTTCGGACTGGTAGTCGGAGAGCCCGCGGAATTCCGCTTTTTCGCGTCACTCGAGCGCAAAAACGACGCTCTGGGCACCCTCTTGGACGACTTTGGAGACGAACTGGTGGAATTGGCGCCAGTGAGTGTCTGTCTACCCGCCGAAGAGACCGCCGGAAAGGTTGTTCGGGTCCGGCTGGAGACGAAAGTCACGGAAACAGGGGTGCTCGAGCTTTGGTGCGCCGGGCGCGATGGCCGGCGCTGGAAGCTTGAATTCCAGGTGAGGGATAAGCTCAAAACATGAAGATCGGCATCGACCTCGGGACGACCAATTGCGCATTCGCCTACATCGACCCGCGCGAAGGTGAAGGCGCGGACTTCCCGCCAGTCCATGTTCTGCCAGTACCGCAGCAGGTGAGCGCCACGTCTACCGCGGAACGGCGCACACTGCCGTCATTTCTGTACCTCGAAGGCGACGGGATCGTGGGTGAGTACGCCCGCGAGCAGGGTTCACTTATCCCGACGAAGCTCGTCCATTCGGCCAAGAGCTGGTTGTCGAACGCGGAAGTGGACCGGACGGCCAGGGTCCTGCCGTGGGACGCGCAGGAGGCTGGCCGGGTGATGTCGCCCGTGGAAGCGTCCGCGCGGTATTTACGGCAGATGCGGGAAGCCTGGGAGCGGGACGGGCGTCCGCCGCTCGCCGAGCAGGACGTCGTGTTGACCGTGCCCGCATCGTTCGACGAGGAAGCGCGCGAGTTGACAGTGCAGGCGGCGGCCGAAGCCGGTCTGCACAAGGCGACGCTGCTGGAGGAACCCGCGGCGGCGTTCTATGCCTGGATCGCGAACCATTTGCGGCAGTCGCAGAAATCGCTTGCCGACGGGATGATCGTACTCGTCTGCGATGTCGGTGGTGGTACGAGCGACTTTACCCTGATCCGCGTCGGGCGCGAAGGCGACCGGGTGGAATTCACTCGAACCGCCGTAGGCAAGCACCTTTTGCTGGGGGGCGATAATCTCGACCTGACGCTGGCATGGCTGGTGGAGTCGAAGCTGGGTACGCAATTGTCGCTGAGGCAACGCAGCGCGCTGCGAAGACAATGTAGCGCGGCGAAGGAGCGCCTGCTGGCCTCCGAAACGCTCGCGAGCGCCGATATCACCGTACTGGGCGGCGGTTCAGCCCTGGTGGGCGGCACGCTGAAATCGGAAGTGCTGCGTGAAGAGGCTCTGGAACTCGCAATGGAAGGGTTCCTGCCATTCTGCGGGCTTGACGAGAAGCCGCAGGAAGACAAGAAGAGCCTGTTCCGCGAACTCGGATTGCCGTACGTTTCCGACCCAGCCGTGACCCGGCATCTGGCGGCATTCCTCACCAGCGCACAATCGCCCGCTCCCGACGCCATCTTGTTTAATGGCGGTTTCTTCATTCCGGAAATCCTGCGACGGCGGGTGTCGGATGTGGTCGAGCAATGGTATGGCAAGCGGCCGCTCGTCTTTGAGAACAACGAACTCGATCTTGCCGTCGCGGCGGGTGCGGCGTACTATAGCTACGTTCGGGGCGGCGGAGCTGGTGTGTTGGTGCGCGGCGGCCTGCCTCGGGCTTACTTCCTTGGCGTTGAGAGCCCTGGTGAAGCCTTGAGGACGGTCTGCCTCGTGCCGCGCGGTGCAGAGGAGGGTTCCACCCAAACGCTCGACCTTGAGAACCTGCAGCTGGTAGCCAACAAGCCGGTCCGGTTCAACCTCTATAGTTCGCTCGTCAGGGCGGACGACCTCGTGGGCGACGTCGTGGAGTTCGCCACTGAGGATCTCAGTGAGGCGTTGCACCAGCACGCTCCGCTCGAGGCGGTGATCCGGTTCGGGAAGAAGGCCGAGGAACGGACGGTTCCGGTGAAACTCGGCGCCCACCTGACCGAAGTCGGGACCCTCGAAATTTGGGCTGAGTCAAAGATCAGCGAGCATCGCTGGCGGCTGCAGTTCGAATTGCGCAAACCCGTGATGGCCGAGCAGGCCAAGAGGGCGAGGCCCGCGGCGGTGGTTAGCTCGGAAGCTCTGTCCTACTGCGAGGAGATGATCCGTGACTGCTTCGCCCGCGGGACACTGGCGCCCGAAGCATTGCCCGCCCAGCTTGAACAGGCTCTTGCGCTCGGCCGGAACTCCTGGCCTCTTGAGGCAATTCGCCGTTTCGGCGACCAGTTCCTCGAACTCAACGAAGGCCGCAAACGCAGCCCGGCTCACGAAGTCCGATGGCTCAACCTCTGCGGACTTTGCCTGCGGCCTGGCTTCGGATCACCCGGTGATGAATACCGGATTGAACTCGCCCGGCGAGTCTGGGCACAGGGACTAACCTTCAGTTCCCGGGTCGAGTGCGAAACCCAATGGTGGATCTTCTGGGGCCGCGTCGCGGGCGGAATGAACAGGAATCAACAGGCCGATTGCTTCCAGCGCCTCGCCGCCACCCTGCTGCCGCGCGGCAAAGCGCCGCGGGTCAACTCCAGCCTTCTACGCGAAATGTGGCGATGCGCGGCGAGCCTCGAACTCCTGCCCGCAGGGACGCGCACCGACCTGGGCAACACGCTTGTCAAGAGAATGCGGAATCGCGACGCTGGCGCCTCGGAATTCTGGTGTCTGGCTCGCTTGGGCGCACGGAAGCTTTTCTATGCGCCGGTGAACCATGTGCTGCCGGCTGCACTCGCCGGACGCTGGGTCGAGTCGATCGCGAAAGTGGAGGGTGCCGGCGAGTGCATGGCGAGGCTCGCCCAGGTGACGGGCGACGCGGCGCGCGACCTGCCACCCTCAACTGTCGAAATGGTCCGGCGGACCGCAGAGGGTCAGCCCGAATGGCTGGCGATTCTTGACGGCGATTCGGCTGTTGACCTCGACTCCCTCGGCCGGGTCTTCGGTGAAGAACTACCCTCCGGCCTGGTTCTGGGTCATGAATGAAGCTGCGTTGATCCGCGCGATCGCGCTTTGGTCGGCTTCGACGCCAGGGGGGGACCTGGTCGAAGGCATTGGCGATGACTGCGCCATCCTCCGCCCCCGGCGCAACGAGGATCTGCTGCTGACCACCGATCTCGTGGTTGAAGACGTCCACTTCCGGCGAGACACACACCCGCCTGCCGCAATTGGTTGGAAATGCCTTGCACGCGGCATCAGCGACATCGCCGCGATGGGCGGAGAGCCGCGATTCGCCCTGTTTTCTCTCGTATTGCCCCACTGGTTCGGCACGGCACAACTGCGCGGCTTCTATCGGGGCGCCCGGGAACTGGCCGGCGGACTTGACGTGCGGATCATCGGCGGCGATGTCACGCGGGGCGGAAAACTGGTCTGTGACGTGGTCGTCATCGGCTCCGTACCCCGAGGCCGGGCGCTTCGCCGCAGTGGTGCAAAAGCAGGAGATGGGATTTACGTTTCGGGGCCACTCGGCGCCGCCGCCGCATCTAACTGGAAAACGAAGGCACAGCCACGCATCGGGCTGGGTGTCGAACTGCGCCGCAGACATCGCGCTTCTGCTTGCATGGATCTGAGTGACGGCCTGTCGACGGATCTACCCCGGATGATGCTCGCCTCAGGAGTCGCCGCCGAATTGCGCTCCGGCTCCATCCCTCTGGCGAAGGGCGCCTCTCTAGAACAAGCCCTGCACGGCGGCGAAGATTACGAACTCCTCTTTACCCTGCCACCCACCGCGCGGCGTGATCCCGAAAGCGGCTTCACCCTGATCGGGTTCGTCCTCGACGGCCCTCCCGGCCGCGTCCGGCTCGACGGAGAAACCCTGAAACCCGGCGGCTGGGATCCCTTCCGGCGGCGCTAAAACTGCGGCGTCTCGAAGAGGATGCCACCAAATATGAGGTACGCGAGAACCAACGTCCAGATCACGTTTACGAATTGCGCCCCCAGAAACGCAACCAGCGGCCGTCCGTTCTCCATCGACCACAGATCCGTGAACTTCGTCTCCAGTCCGATCGAGACAAAGGCCATCGCGAACCATGCCGTCCTCAACCCCGAGATCGTGCCCTTGGTCTCCTTCACCAACCCGGGTGAGACCAGGAAAGAGAACACCAGCGAGGCCACCATGAAGCCTAGCACGAACTTCGGAAAACGCTCCCAAATCACGCCCAGCGACGGCTTCTCGCGGTTCTCGCCGGACTTCTTCATCGTCCACCACAGCGACAGCAGGAAGGCCGCGAACCCGATAAGCACGTTCTGCGAGAACTTGACGATCGTTCCGATCTTCATCGCCTGTTCGCTGATCAGCGCACCCGCGGCGACCACTGAACCCGAAGTGTCCAGCGTTCCACCCAGCCACGCACCCCCGACGATGTCTGGTATTCCGAATGACTTCACGATCCACGGCTGGAGCACCATCATAGGCACCGCCACAATCAGCACCACGCTCGCGACATAGCTCAACTTCTTTTTGTCACCCTGAATCGCCCCGCACGCTGCAATAGCGGCCGAAACCCCGCAAATCGCCACAGCCGTCGTCAGCATCGCGGAGAACTCCTCATCCAACCGGAGACGCCGCGCCAGCCAGTATCCGAAGTACCAGACCAGTGAGACGACCAGTACTGCCTGCAGCATTCCCAATACGCCCGCTTGCAACAGTTCACCAAACAGAATCGTCGCGCCCATCAAGACCAACCCCGTCTTGATGTAGTACTCGGTGCGAACGGCCTCCACCATCCATCCCGGCACCCCAATCACATTGCTCAACAGCAGTCCCAACACGAGCGCGAAGATGACGTACTCGACGCCCCAGTAACTGACCTGCGAGTTTCCGGCCAGCCACTGTGCTACCAGCGCCAGCAAGAACACCGCCACAAATCCCGTCGCGTACCCTGCAAGCCGCGCTCCCAGCATCAAAGCTCCTGGTATGGAGAGGAGGAACAGCCCTAGGCCCAACAAGACGGACACCTTCAGGTTCTCCATGCTAAAAACCGCCGGCAGCCCTGTCGAATCCTTCCACTTCAACACCGGAAGGTCCGGCCGGAATCCGGCGAGCACCAGAATCAGAATCACCGCGGCCAGCCAAACAGCCAGCCAGTCCTCGTGCTTCCACCAAGCGGGTTTCGTTGCCTGCATCCTTCCCGATAGTGTCGCATGACCCGGTTGCTGAAGCAGTCGCACGCGGCATGGTGGCACTCATCCTCCTCACCGCCTCCGCGCGACAAATTCCAATCTCCCGCAAGGCTACCACTCCGCGGCCTATTGGCCCGCCATCACGTTCACCCGGCGCCACCGCGAGATCAAGTTCGCGCTACGCTACGCATGCTAACCACAATCCACCAACAACCCACTCAGGCGGGCTCCGTTCCGGCGGCGCCCGCCTTCTCGCTATCATGATCGGGAGTCCCGTGCGCACCACTCCTCGCTCCGACCCGCCGCCCCCGCGCCTTCTTTTCCTCCTCTCGTTCGCCGTCATCGCCCTTCTCCCCATTCCGGGTCTGTTCTCCTCGCTGCGCGCCGATGACGTCTGGTCCCTCCGTACCGCCAGCCTTCCCCTGTCCGAAATGCTCGCAACCATCGCTGGCGATGTTCACCCCCCCTTCTACTTCCTCCTCTTCTGGCCCTGGATCCGACTTTTCGGCGACAGCGAAGTCGCCATGCGTGCCCTCTCGCTCCTTCTCCACTACCTCGCTGTCGCCGCCGTCTACCGCTGCGCCGCCCGCACACTTCCCCGCCAGACCGCCTGGCTCGCCGCCATCGCCTACGCCTGCGCCCCCCTCGCCCTCCTCAGCACTGAACTCGTCCGCATGTACTCTCTGCTCGGCCTCCTCTCCGCTCTCTCCATCACCGCCTTTCAGGACGTCGCCGAGCACCCCTCTCAGCGCCGCGTCGCCCTCTGGACTCTCATCAACATTGCCGGGTCCTTTACCCACCTCTGGTGGTTCTGCCTCCTCGCTGGACAGGGGCTCGCGGCGCTCCTCTGCTACCCCCACAATTGGCGCCGATGGTTCATGGGCTTTGCCGCCGGCGTGCTCCCTTACGCCGTCCTCTGGGGCCCTGTCCTTGCGCGCCAACTCGTTCGCTCAACCGATGCCGCCGCCTGGCTCCTGCCCCCTGGCATCACAGACATTCTCCCCTTCCTCTACCTCCAATGCGGTGCCCTACTTGTCATCGCCCCCTTCGCCCGGCTCTGGGCCCGCCGTTCCGGCGGATCCCCTTCGGCCCTGCCCCTCTGGCTCCCCATCCTCCTCGCCGGTGCACTCCTCCCGCCCATCCTCATCTCCTTCTGGAAACCCTTCTTCTACTCCCGCTTCACAATCGTCATCCTCCCCGCCACCGCCTGTTGGCTTGCCGCCCTCGCCGCCCGCCTGAACGTGACGGTCATCACTGCCGTTGTTCTCTCACTCTCTTCACTCATCACCTTCGGTCTCTCCTTCCAATCCTCTCCCTGCGACGCCCGCGCCCTCGCCCACAACCTCCTCCAGCACGCCCGCCCTCACGACACCATACTCTACGTCAGTCTCAGCCGCCCCGCCATCGACCACTACCTCGACCGCCAGCGCCCACAACGCCGCTGGCGTGAGTCCTCGTTCCCCTCTGTCATCGACACTCACCCCGGTTACGAAGGCGACTCCCGCAGCGAGTCCCTCCTCCCCGCCTGGCGCTATGAAGCCGCCACGCTCGCCCGCGAACTCGCTCAACGCCCCGGCGCCCGCGTCTTCGTCTTCCTCCGCGATGGGCACCAACCTTCAGCCATCCTCGAACAAGCTCTCATTGCCGCCCTGCAACCCGACCCTTCGCTCGATTGCCGCTGCCCCGCCCGCTCTAACTACATCGACCGCCTCGCCGTCTTCGAGACCCCTCCCACCACCCCTGCTGCTGCTCTACACTAAGACAATCGCCGCGTCGCGCCGGATCGGATCCCCTCATGCACCGCGATTATCACAAATGGTTCAGCCCCCGCTTGAACCGCGAAATGGAACTCCTCCAGCTCGGCCATGCCGGCGTGCCTCTCCTTGTCTTCCCCACCTCCATGGGCCGCTTCTTCGAGTTCGAGGACCGCGGAATGGCCAATACCCTCGCCCCCGCCATCCACGCCGGTCGTCTCTCCCTCTTCTGCGTCGATAGCGTCGATACCGAAAGCTTCTACTGCAAATGGGCCCACCCCAGTGGCCGCATCCGCCGCCATCAGCAGTATGACGATTACCTCGTCTACGAAGTCCTCCCCCTCCTCCAGAAGCGCGGCAACACCCATCGCGTCGCCGTCACCGGTTGCTCCTTCGGCGCCTACCATGCCGTCAACTTCGCCCTCCGCCACCCGGATGCCGTCCACACCTGCGCCGGCCTCAGTGGCGCCTATGACATCAAACCCTTCCTCGACGGTCACTACGACGACCTCTGCTACTTCCACAACCCCGTCGACTCCCTCCCTAACCTTCAGGACGACTGGTACCTCGGCCGATACCGCCACGACATCCGCTGGATTCTCGCCGCCGGCGAACACGACATCTGCCTCGACGCCACACGCCGCCTCTCTGGCATCTTCAACGCAAAAGGCATTCATCACCACTTCGACTGCTGGGGCCACGGCGCCATTCACGACTGGCCCCTCTGGCATGAAATGATCTGGAAGTACTTCGGCTCGTAACGGAGGATTTCATGAGAAAAATCGGACTGCTCTATGGGATGGAAACCACCTTCCCTCCCGCCCTCATCGACCGGATCAACAGCCGCAACGTCGATGGCGTTGTCGCCGAAAGTCTGCTCACCGGCGGCTTCCGCATCGACCGCCCGTCGCCGTACCGCCTCATCATCGACCGCATCTCCCACGACATCCCCTTCTATCGCGCTTACCTCAAGAACGCGATCCTTCACGGCGCCCACGTCATCAACAACCCCTTCTGGTGGAGCGCCGACGACAAATTCTTCAACTATGCCATCGGCCTCCAGCTCGGCGTCGCCGTCCCGAAAACCGTCATGCTCCCCCATCACGCCCATCCTCCCGGAACCACCTCCGAGTCGATGCGCAACCTCCAGTACCCGCTTAATTGGGAGGAGATCTTCGATTACCTCGGCTTCCCCATGTTTATGAAGCCCCACCTTGGCGGCGGCTGGCGCAATGTGTACAAAGTCCACAACCCCGATGAACTCTACGCCGCCTACGCCCAGACAGGCGACCTCGGCATGGTCCTCCAGGAGTCCATCGAATTCACCGATTACTACCGCTGCTACTGCATCGGCCGCCGCGATGTCCACGTCATGGCGTACGACCCCCGCTACCCCCACCACGAACGCTACCGCCTCGACCAGGATCCCACCCAGTCCCCCCTTTACCAACGCATCGTCCAGGACTCCATCACTCTTTGCCAGGCTCTTGGCTACGACATGAATACTGTCGAATTCGCCGTCCGCGACGGCATCCCCTACGCCATCGACTACCTCAACCCCGCCCCCGACGCCGACCGCAACAGCGTCGGCGATGCCAACTTCGATTGGATCCTCAACGCCATGGCCGACCTCGCGATCGAGCGCGTTCTCGCCGATGACCCGCCCCAGCCCGACTATCATTGGGGCCGCTTCCTCGCCGGCGATTCCCCAAGGAGCTAACCCATGAGCGACCGTCCCAGCTTCACCCTCGGCGTCGAGGAAGAGTACATGACCATAGACCCGGTCACCCGGGAACTCCGCAGCCACATCGAAGCCGAGATGATCGAGCAGGGCACCCTCCTGCTTCGCGAACGGGTCAAACCCGAAATGCACCAGTGCGTCGTCGAGGTCGGCACGCAGATCTGCCGCAATGTCGCCGAGGTCCGTGAAGAAGTCACCACCATCCGCCGCCAGATGGTCCAACTCGCCAAGGCCAATGGCCTCCGCCTCGCCGCCGCCGCCACCCACCCCTTCTCCGATTGGCGCAAACAGGGCATCTACCCCGACGAACGCTACATGTCCATCATCGAGGACATGCAACTCGTCGCCCGCGCCAACCTGATTTTCGGACTCCATGTCCACGTCGGCGTCGAAGACCGCGAAACCGCCATTCATATCATGAATGCGGCACGCTACTTCCTCCCTCATATCCTCGCCCTCTCCACTAACTCCCCCTTCTGGCTCGGCGACGAAACCGGCCTCCGCTCCTACCGCTGCAAGGTCTTCGACAAATTCCCCCGCACCAACATCCCTGACTACTTCACCAGCTACAGCGAGTACGAGAATTTCGTCAACCTCCTCGTCAAGACAGGCTGCATAGACAACGCCAAGAAGATCTGGTGGGACATTCGCCCCCATCCCAGCTTCCCCACTCTCGAGTTCCGAATTTGCGACCTCCCCCTCCGCCTCGATGAAACCATCGCCCTGGCCGCGCTCATCCAGGCTACCGTCGTCATGCTCTGGAAACTCCACTCCAATAACCAGGGTTTCCGCCTCTATCGCCGCGCCCTCATCATGGAAAACAAATGGCGCGCCGTCCGCTATGGCATCAATGGCAAACTCATCGACTTCGGTAAGCGCACCGAAGTCCCGTTCCGCCAGTTGATGGACGAGTACTTCCAGCTCATCGATCCCGTGCTCGATGAACTCGGCAGCCGTGACGAGATCAACTACCTCCGCAATATCCTCGAACACGGCGCCGGCGCCGATCGCCAACTCCGCGTTTTCCACCAGACCCGCGACCTCAACGCCGTCGTCGACTACATCATCAAGGAAACCGAAGCCGGCCTCTTTGAACCGGCGCCTTCCCTCGCATGACCTCCCTCGCTCAAATCCCCTTCGATCCTGCGCTCGCCCCCGGCGCGCACAATGCCGTCCACGCCTGCCTCCGCGTTCAACCTGACGAGAAGGTCACCCTCATCACCGACCACGCTTGCCTCGAAATCGCCGCCGCTCTCGCAGCCGCTCTTCGCGACCTCGGGGCACAACACCAAGCCTTCGTCCTCGAAGACCTCGCCCCCCGCCCCCTCGGCGACATGCCCGCACCCGTCCTCAGGGATCTTGAAACCAGCCGCGTATCTATCTTTGCCGTCGTCGCCCAACAGAATGAACTCCACTCGCGTATGCAGATGACCGATGTTGTCAACCGCCGCCGCATCCGGCATGCCCATATGGTCAACATCGAAAAACGCATCATGCTCGAAGGCATGCGCGCCGACTATGCCGCCGTCGACGCTCTCAGCCTTCGCATCCTCGAAATCACCCGCCCCGCCTCGATCATCCGCGCCACAACCCCTGCCGGTACCGACATGACCGCAACCATGAACCCCGATTTCAAGTGGCTCAAAACCTCTGGCATCATCAGCGAGAACACCTGGGGCAACTTGCCCGGCGGAGAGGTCTGGACCACCCCCGGCGAAGTCAACGGCGTCTTCGTCGTCGATGGCGTCGTCGGCGACTATCTCTGCGCCAAATACGGCGACCTCGCTGCGAACCCCCTCACTCTGCGCATCCGGCAAAACAGGCTCGTCGAGGCTCACTCCGCCAACAAGGCTCTCGAAGACGAATTCTGGCGCTACACCCACACCGACGAAAACTCCGACCGCGTCGGCGAATACGCCATCGGCACCAACCTCGGCGTCCGCGACGTCATCGGCAATATCCTCCAGGACGAGAAGATCCCGGGCGTCCACATCGCCTTCGGCAACCCCTACGGTGACCACACCGGCGCCCAGTGGTACTCCTCCACCCACATCGATGTCGTCGGCCGCCGCTTCAGCATCTGGGCCGAAGATCGCTGTATCATGCGCGACGGGGAGTTCATTCTATGACCGGCGAACAATTGCGCAAAATCTTCAATCAGAACTACACGGGCGAACGCTACGCCCGCTTCAACACCATCATGGCCGAACGCTGCGGCGAACCTGTCCCCTTCCGCCTCTGCGAAACCCCCTGCTTCTTCGATTGGGACTTCATGCGCCGCTGCTCCCGTGAAGGCGAACAACTCATCGAACAACTCACCCATAACCCCGCTTACCAGCGAGCCTCCGAAGCCGCCATCCCCGTTGCTTTCCGCGCCCCCAACGAGCCTGCCGACCCCCTCTTCGTTCAGGTCGACTTCGGTGTCATCCGCGGCGAGGACGGACTCCTCCATCCCCGCCTCGTCGAAATCCAGGCATTCCCCTCCCTCTACGCCTTCCAACCCGTCCTCGCTCAAAGCTACCTCGAAGCTTACGATCTTCCTCGTGACCTCCACTACCTCCTCGACGGTCTCGACATGGATTCCTACTCCAAAATCCTCCGCGAAACCATCGTTGGTGACCACTCTCCAGAAAACGTCATCCTTCTCGAAATCGATCCCGCCAGCCAGAAGACCCGTCCTGACTTCGTCCTCACCGGACAACTCCTCGGCATCCGCACCGTCTGTATCACCTCCCTCCGTAAAGAAGGCCGACGCCTCCTTTACCAGCGCGACGGCCACTGGACTCCGATCGCACGCATATATAACCGGGTCATTATCGACGAACTCCAGCGCCGCGCCTCCACCATCCCCTTCGACTGGCGCGACGATCTCGACGTCGAATGGGCCGGCCACCCCAACCACTATTTCCGCATCTCAAAGTTCTCACTCCCCTTCCTCAACCACCCCAGCGTCCCCAGGACCCGCTTCCTCAATGATCCCGCCGCCATCCCCGGCAACCTCGACCGATGGGTCCTCAAACCCCTCTTTTCCTTCGCCGGACACGGCGTCGTCCTCGGGCCCCAACCCGAACAGATCGCCGCTATCCACCCCTCCGAACGATCCTCCTGGATCCTCCAGGAACGCGTGGACTTCACTCCCGTCATCGAAACCCCCTTCGGCTATACCAAGGCCGAAATCCGCGTCATGTACGCCTCCGGCCGTCCCGTCACCCACATCATCCGCCTCGGCCGTGGTTCCATGATGGGCGTCGACCACAACAAGAACCTCGAATGGGTCGGCGCCTCCGCCGCCCTGTACCATGAATCATCATGAGCGCCAAAGCAGATCAGCAACTCGCTGAACTTATCTTCGACCACCTCTGTGACGAACAACCAGAAGCAGTCGCAGAACTGCGCGACCCTGAAATCCTTCGCCGCGTCCACCTCGGCATCGATCGCGCCCGCGCCCACGACCTCGACTCCGATGGCGCCATTACCGCCTTCGTCACCCTCATGTTCCTCGTCGCCCCCAATTTCGACCAGCACCCCCGAATCCGAAAAGCCCTCGATAACCCCTCCGCTAAACCAGACCAGCGCATCCAGCAGATCTTCGAGCGAACCGCCGAAGCCGATTGGGACGAAGCCGCCGAAAACGCCTGCTCCTGGGACGACCTCGGCGAATGATGCCACCCCGACGCGTCCTCCTCGCCTGGTCGTCCGGCAAGGACGCCGCCTGGGCTCTCCACCTCCTCCGCCAGCGTCCTGATCTCGAAGTCGCCGCCCTGCTCACGACATTCAATGAAACCGCCGGCGCTGTCGCCATGCATCGTGTCCCTCGCTCCCTCGTCGAACTCCAGGCCCGCGCCGCCGGCCTCCCCCTCTGGCCCGTCAACCTCCCCTGGCCTTGCCCCAACGAAATCTACGAAGCCCGCATGTCCGAAGCCTGCGCCCGTGCCCGCGCCGCTAGCATCACGGCCGTCGCCTTCGGAGACCTCTTCCTCGAAGACATCCGCGCCTACCGCGAACGCGCTCTCGCCCCCACCGGCCTCCAACCACTCTTCCCCCTCTGGGGTCTCGATACCCGTGAACTCGCCTTCGACATGACCCGCTCCGGCCAACAGGCCACCCTCACCTGCGTCGATCCCAACCGGCTCCCCGCCTCCTTCTGCGGCCGTGAGTTCGACGCGAACTTCCTCCGCGACCTCCCCCTCAACGCCGATCCCTGCGGCGAAAACGGCGAATTCCACACCTTCGTCCACCGCCACCCCGCCTTCTCCCAACACATCCCCTTCCAGAAACACGAAGCCGTCGAACTCGACGGTTTCGTCTACCTCCCCCTCAGCCCGCTATAATCACCTCAGTAGCGGGCCCGTAGCTCAGTGGATAGAGCGTCTGGCTTCGAACCAGCAGGTCGGGGGTTCGAGTCCCTCCGGGCCCGCCATCCCGCAGATCACCCCCCTTCAGTTACCATGGCCGGATATGGTTCTATCCGATGTCGATATTCGCCGCGCGATGGCCGAAGGGCGCATCCGGGTGACGCCCGAGTTGCCCCCGGAGCAGATCGGAAGCTGTTCGGTGGACTTTCGGCTGGGCAGCGAGTTCAGCGTTTTCGAGCACAGCCGGCATCCCTACATCGACATTCGCGACCGCGCGGGCATTCAGGAAATGATGCGGACGGTGATCGTGGGACCCGGCGAACCATTCATCCTGCAGCCGAGCGAGTTCGCGCTGGCCATCACGGAAGAGAAACTGGAGTTGGCTGACGACATTCTGGGCCGGCTCGAAGGGCGCTCCTCCTTGGGGAGAATCGGCATTATCGTCCATGGCACCGCCGGATTGTTCGATCCCGGCTGGACGGGCCAGGCAACCCTCGAATTGAGTAATCTCGGCCGAATGCCGGTGGCGCTGTATCCGGGAATGCGGATCTGCTCAATGACCTTCGAGCCGCTGTCGAGCCCGAGTTCGAATCCATACCGGACCAAGCCTGGCAACAAGTACGCCGGGCAAACGCGCCCGCTCGCGAGCAGGCTGGCGTCGGAGGCGGGCGGAGAATAGCGCGTTCAGGCTTCTCGGGAAGGGACCAGTGCGGCCAGGCGGCGGGCCACCATGGCGGCGCGCGCGGTGTCGCCGCAGCGCTCGAATCCGTCCAGTGCTTCGCGAAAGCACTGCGCGGCCGCGGCCGCGCAATTCCTGCAGCCGCAGGGCGTGAGCAGCAGATAGCCCTGCGCGCGGTTGAACTGGGTAATCGCATATTCGCACGGGCGGTCGTCTTTGGAATTGCGGCGCAGCGCCCGGGCGAAATGGCCCAGCGCCCGGCGAACGTGGCGGCAGCCATCCTCCTGGTGGGAGGAGAGCTCCAGGTAGGCATTGCCCAGGTTGTTGTGAAGGCCGGCGAGTTTTTGTGGCAGATGGGCGCCGGCGTAGGCGCGAAAGGCGGCATAATAACATCCGATCGCCTGCCTCAGCCGTTCGCGCGCGGAGCCGTGTTTCGCCTCACGGTAGGCGGTGCCGAGGTTCTGCACGGTCGCGGCGAATCGAAGCGGGTCCGCAGCTTCACGGCGGACGTGGAGAACGTTCCGGTAATGGCGGATGGCCTCGGTCCAGAGCCCCGGGTCGCCCGCGTCGGCGAGGTCGCAACACACGTTGCCCAGATTGAATTCAACGCGCGCCCAATCGTGACGTGGACCATGGCGTTTCAACAGAGCCGCGGATTCGTCGAGCAGTCGGCGCGCCCGGGCCACCTCTCCGGCCATTCGGAGCGTGTTGCCCAATGATTCGAGGTACCGCGCGCGACGCCCGCCCGCCTCCCCGGGTCCAACAACGCGCAGCGCCCTTTCGAGATACGCCACGGCGAGGGGCAGGCTGACCAGGGCGTGGCGGTGGCAGGCGCCGCTGTAGCAGAGGCCTATCTGGTGACAGAGGTCCGCGTCGCCCGGGCGCAAGCCCAACGTGTCTTCGAGCAGCGGAATGGCCTTCTCGCAGCGCTGCGCCGCGCAGTGCACCGAAGCGGACATCCAGCTTCCGGAGTTGGTCATGGCCGTCTCCTTCTGCCTGGAGTCTGGCTCCCGCCGCCACGGTTGGCAATCCCCTTTTGAGGCTACTCGCCTTCGGCCATTGCCACCGCGCGGAAAAAGGCCGCCGCGAGCGCGGTGTTCAGCAGATGAACCGCCGCGCCGATTTCCGGGCGTCCGGGGAGCATCAGGATGACTTGGCGCGCGCCTTCTCCGCCTAAAAGTTTCTCGCGTTCCTCGGGCTGCAGTCCGCCGAGCACGGGCCCGAGGACCGCCTGTTCGAAGCCGGTAGCCATCCCCGCGTCGGCTTCCGGATTCCGGCCCGACAGCAGCACGCACAGCGAAACAGGCTGTCCGCCTTCGTGGAATGACGCGAACGCTACGCCGCCTCCGCCCGCGTTCCAGTCCAGCACCCAGTCGCCCTGATTCATGAACGGAAGCGGTTGCCGGAACTGTGGCGGACGCCCGCCCATGAACTGCCGGAGCAACCCCACCACCTGCGCGGCCTGCTCGTGTTCAGGTTCGATGTCGAACGAGCCGGTCTCGACGCGCCGCGATTCGGGTTCGATCAAACGGACTTCAAACGCCCCCTTCATGCCGCCAACCCCAGTCTGCGAAGGAGCGCGGCCGGGTCGGGATCGCGGCCCAGAAAGCGCCGGAAGAGCTCGGCAGGCTCATCGCTGTTTCCTTTTGCGAGGATCTCGTCGCGGAACGCGCGGCCCGCCTCCGGGCTGAACAGCCCTTCCTTCTGAAAGCGCGTGAACGCGTCGGCATCGAGCACTTCGGCCCATTTGTAGCTGTAATAGCCCGCGGCGTACCCCGTGGCATCGGCGAACAGGTGAGTGAACCCGCAGATCATGGCGTAGTTCTCGGGTAACGGCGCGGGGGCATACCGGCCGATGATCGTCCGGGTGTAGTCCACCAGCCCGCCATCCCGCGTGGCATCGTAATCGACGTGCAAAGCGAGATCGACGGCGCCGAAGCCCAGTTGGCGCATCTGCGCGTTCGCACCGCGGAACGTTCGCGCCTTCTTCATCTTCTGGAAGAGCGCTTCTGGCACTGGCTCGCCGGTCTGCCAGTGGCGGGCGAACAGATCGAGTGATTCCCGCTCCCAGCACCAGTTTTCCATGATCTGGCTGGGCAGTTCGACGAAGTCCCACGCCACGCTCGTCCCGGCCAATGATTTGATCTCGACCCGCGACAGCAGGTGGTGCAGCAGATGGCCGAATTCGTGGAAGATGGTCTCGGCCTCGCGGTGAGTCAACAGCGACGGCTTGCCCGCGACGGGCGGCGTCAGGTTGCCGCACATCAGGCCGACGCTCGGCTCCGTCCCAGGCAGGCCGGTGATGAAAGCGTCCATCCAGGCGCCGCCGCGTTTGCTTTCGCGCGGGTGCCAGTCGGTGTAGAACATGCCCAGAAGAATGCCGTCGGCGTCGCGAATTTCGTAGTGCTTCACCTCTTCGTGCCACACGGGCACCCCCGGCGCCTCCACCACTTTCACTTCGAACAACCGCTCAACCAGATCAAACAGTCCGCCTACCACGCTCTCCAGCCGCAGAAACGGCCGCAGATCCTCTTCATTGAAATCGAACTCTGCCTGACGCTGCTTCTCCGCCCAGTAGGCGATGTCCCAGGCCTGCATCGGGCCGTGGTCGCCCTGCGCGCGGCGAAAGGCCGCCAGGGCTTCATTTTCGCGGATGAAGAACGGGATGGTCTTCTCCGTCAGGTCGTCCACGAACGCCCTCGCCGCCGCGCCGGTCTTCGCCATCCGGTCGGCCAGAACGAAGTCGGCGAAGGTGGCGAAGCCCAGCATCCGGGCCTTCTCGCGGCGCAGCTCGAGAATCCGCGGCAGCAGGTCGGCGTTCTCCCTCGCCGCGCGCGCCATGTACGCACGGTAGACCTGTTCACGGATGTCTGAGTCATCCAGGTACGTCATCACCGCCGTGTAGCTCGGCGCCTGCAGCGTGAAGCGCCACCCGTCTACACCCTTCGACGCTGCCGACTGCCTGGCCGCTTCTCGCGCCGATTCCGGCAACCCCGTCAGCCGGGCTTCGTCCTCGATCACCAGTTCCCACGCCGCCGTGGCGTCCAACACATTCTGGGCGAACTTGGTCGTGATCGTCGCCAGTTCCACCGACAACACTTCCAGCTTCTTCTTTTCTTCCGGAGGTAGCGCTGCCCCGTGCCGCTCGAAGCTCTCAAGCGTCTTCACAAGAAACCGCCGGCGGACGCCCGCCAACCCCTTCCCCTCTTCGCTCTCCCCGAACGACTTCAGTGCCCGCCACACTCCTTCCTGCAGCGGAATCGACGAATAGAATGCCGCCACCGCCGGTTGCGCCGCATTCCACGCATCGCGCAGTTCTGGCGTGCTGACCACACCCTCGAGGTGGCGCACCACGCTCACCGCGCGGTCGAGATACTCGGACACCTCGTCCAGCGCCCCCAGCGTGTTCGCGTACGCCGGGGCGTCCGCCGCCGCCGCGATCGAGTCCAGTTGCTCGCGCGCCTGTTGAATCAGGGTCTCGATCGCTTCGCCTACATGCTCCGGCCGGACCCGGTCGAAAGGCAGCGGCAGCGAAAGGCCGTATAGGGGATTTGTACCAGTCACTTCGCATAGGATAACGGGTATGCCCATGCGCGCACCGGCCGTTCGCCAGTTGGCCGGTCTCGGTGTCGCCCTCGCCGCGGTCGTCGTGTACTCCGGCTATACCCAGATCCAGCTCGAGGGCCTCCGCCGTCTGCAGACCGATACCCTCGATCGCAATCGCCGCGGGTCGCTTCAGTTGGTTCGGATTCAGAACAGCCTGAACCTGATCGGGCTCACCTTCCGCGATATGCAACGCGACGGAGACCCCTACCCGCTCACCGCGTACCGGCCGCAACTCGACCGCCTCCGCTCCGGCCTCGAGGACGCCCTCGCCAAGGAGGCCGCTCTCGCCCCCGCGACACGGGTCGCGGCCCAACAAAAGCGGCTCGAGGACACCTGTGCCCGATTCTGGAAAGAAACCTCGACCCTGTGGCCCCTCGCCGCCGATGGCCGGCTCAATGACGCCCGCGCACTGATCCGGACACGCCTCGAGGCCGAACGCGCCACCATGGCTTCGCTCGTCTCCGCCCTCCTCGTCCAGAACCAGGACGCCGAATCCGCCGCTCAGACCCAGATCGCCGCAATCTATTCGCGCGTGGAACGCAATCTGTACCTGCTTCTCGCGGCCGTCCTGCTTGCCATCGCCGCCACTTCACTCTACGTGATTCGCGTCAATCGCCGCGTTTTCCAACGCATCGAGGCCCTCAGTGAGCAGCGCCGCACGCTCGCCGGACAGGTCATCTCCGTCCAGGAGGAGTTGTTCCGCGCCCTCGCCCGCGAACTCCACGACGAGTTCGGCCAGGTGCTTACCGCCATGGGCGTGATGCTGCAGCGCGCCTCCAAGCGGATCCCGGCCGAGTCGTCAGCCCACGAGGACATCCGCGAAGTCCGTGAAATCGCCCACCAGACCCTCGAAAAGGTCCGCGCCATGTCCCAGATGCTCCACCCGCCCGTGCTCGATGACTACGGCCTCGAACGCAGCATCGAGTGGTACACGGATAAATACGCTAAACAGACCGGATTGACCATTCATTATGAGAAAATAGGAATAGGGCCGTGGATCGGCGATCAGATCGCCATTCACATGTACCGGATTCTCCAGGAGGCCCTGAACAACGTGGTGCGGCACGCGGACACCCGGGAAGCCTGGGTTCGCGTCCGGTACGAACCGCACCGGATGGAGATGGTCGTGGAAGATCATGGAAAGGGTATGCCCGCGCAACCCGAAGCCTCCGGCATCGGCATGATCGCCATGCGTGAACGCACCGGCCTCCTGAACGGCGATATCGACTTCTCCACCCCGCCCGCCGGAGGCACACGCATCGCCGTGCGCATCCCCCTGACCGCCGTGGGAGACCCCTCATGAGTGACCCGATTCGCGTCCTGCTCGCCGATGACCACAGCCTCGTCCGTAAAGGCTTCCGCCGCATGCTCGAGGACGACCCCGCCATCGAGGTCGTCGGCGAAGCCGCCAACGGCCCCGCCGCCGTCGAAGCCGCCCTCGAACTCAAACCCCAGGTGATCGTGATGGACCTCGCCATGCCCGAACTCGACGGTATCCAGGCCACCACCCAGATCCTCCGGCAATTGCCTTCCACAGGCATCCTCATCCTCAGCATGTACAGCGAGGACACGTACATCCGCAACGCCTTCGCCGCCGGCGTCCTCGGCTATCTCCTCAAGAATGCCCTCGAAGTCGACCTCCCCTACGCCATCAAGGAAGTCGCCGCCGGACGCCGCGTCCTCGCCCCCGGCCTCTCACTCCCGGCTCACGACCCTGAAAATGATTTCGACAAACTCACCCAGCGTGAACGCCAGGTCCTCCAGTTCATCGTTCAGGGCAAATCCAACCGCGAAATCGCCACCATTCTCGGGCTCAGCGTGAACACGATCAGCGTCCACCGCGCCAACCTGATGCAGGCCCTCGGGATCCATCGCACCGCCGACCTCGTCGTCTACGCCATCCAGAAAGGCCTCGTCACCCTCCCCGAACCGCCTCGCGCCTGAACGTCCAGCCACTCACCAATTCGTGATACTTTTTTAGTGAAGAGTGCTACCTGATGCATATCGCTGACGGCATCCTGCCCGTGGGCCTTTGTGCCGCCGCCGGCGCCGTCTCCCTCGCGGCAACGGCTTGGTGGGGACGCGGTGTCCACAACGGCGAAGTCGCCCGGATGGGCCTGATGGCCTCCACCCTCTTCACCGCCTCGCTGATCCATTTCCCCCTCGCAGGAACCTCTGTCCACTTCAGCCTGCTTGGCCTCGCCGGCATTCTGCTCGGAACCCGCGCCTTTCCGGTCGTCTTCGCCACGCTCCTGATGCAGTCCCTCCTGTTCCAGCATGGCGGCCTGCTCAGCCTCGGTGTGAATGCTCTCAACATGGGCGGAGGCGCGCTCGTCGCCGCCGCACTGTGGCATCTCTTGCCCGGCGGCATTCGCCCCCGGGTCTTCTTCTGCTCCTTCGCCGCCACCATGACCGCCGCTCTCCTGATGGCCGCCGGGTTCGCCGCCGCGGGCTACGGCAAGGGGTTCTACTGGATCGCCGGCGTCTACAGCCTGCTCGCTCTGATCGAAGCCGCTCTCACCGTGATGATCGTCGACATTGTCCGGAAAGTCCGGCCCGAGGTGGTCACTGCATGATTCTCCGCATTCTCCCTCTCACTGCTCTTCTGACTGGCGCTTTGTACGCCCACGACATCGATTTCTCGGTCGAAAAGACCCCGAATGCCGTCTCCGTCCGCTTCGGCTACGGCCCCGAAGACCCCGCCAGAAACGCCCCTGTCCGGGTCTTCTCCCCCGCCGATGCCGCGAATCCCTTTCAGACCGGCGCCACCGACCAGCGCGGCCTCTTCGTCTTCGCCCCCGACCGCCCCGGCGAGTGGCGCGTCATCGTCGACGACTCCGAAGGCCACCGCGAGGAGGCCCAGGTGACCGTCGCCGCGGACGGGACCGTCGCCCTGCCCCATAGCCACGGCCACTCCCACTCTGGCCCAGGCGCCACTTGGCTCACCGGCCTCTCCGCCCTCCTCGGCATCACCGGCATCACCCTCTGGTGGACCGGGCGGCGCCGGCCCGGCTACCCCGCGTGATCAGCCGCCGGGTTGAACGCCTCGCCAACGGCGCCAGTTGGCTGCACCGCCGCGCCCCCGAGGCGAAAATCATCGCCTTTGCCTTCGTTACCCTCGCCGTTCTGACCGAGTTCCGCTTCTCCGGTCTGCGGATGTCCGCCTACGCGCTTCCTACCCTCCTGCTGGCCCTCTCCGCCCATCTGCCCCTCTCTCTGTTTGCGCGCCGGTTGCTCTCCGTCGCCCCCATCCTGGTCCTGGCGGCCGCCCTGCCCTGGATCTCGCTTCAAATGGGCGAGACCGCCGTCCGGACCATTGACCCCCGCCTGCTGCTCGCCAAGGGCGCCCTCGCCGTCTGCCTGATTACTCTGCTTGCCGCCTCCACCCCCTTCG